>NZ_JAYIQP010000007.1:0-198571 GCF_035026585.1 Xanthomonas sp. WHRI 7945 | reverse complement strand
TACGGCGTCCTCAAATCAAACACGCCCTTCGATCCTCAAAAGGCCATTGCCTGTTAGACGGGAAGACGGTATCTACAACAGAGCAGAGCACTAGGCTGGAGGCGCCCCTGCGGGAGGGACTTCAGTCCCGACGCGGCCCGGACGCGGCACATCCACCGCTGCGCTCGTCGCGACCGAAGTCGCTCCCACGGTCGGTTGCGGCCAGATGCTGCGGCTCTGCAGGAGCGGCTTCAGGCCCGACGGTATCCGAAGCCGCAAGGTGTATCGCTCCGTTTGTCGCGGCTGACGCCGCTCCTGCAAAAGCGCGGCGCGGACCAGGCACTGCGCTGCGCCAAGCGGGAGCGCGTGCGAAGCGCCTGGCCGGCCGCAGCCTTCAGCCGCCCAGATACTGCCGCGGCGCGCGCTTGAGTCCGCACAGCAGGCGGTAGGCGCTGGAGCCGCAGCGCGCGGCCAGGGTGTCGATGCGCGGCTGCGCGCCCCATAGCTGCACGTCGCTGCCGAGGCCGGCCTGCGGGTGCTCGGTCAGGTCCACGGTCAGCATGTCCATCGACACCCGCCCGATCAGTTCGCCGGGCGCCCCGTCGACCAGCACCGGGGTGCCGTTCGGCGCGAACTGCGGATAGCCGTCGGCATAGCCGATCGCGACCACGCCGACCCGGGTCGGCCGCGGCGCGACGAAGCGCGCGCCGTAGCCGACCGGCTCGCCGGCGGCCAGGGCGCGTACCGCGATCACCTTGGAGCGCAAGGTCATCACCGGGCGCAGCTCGCCCGGCAGCTCGGCGTTGGCGGCGAACGGGTCGGCGCCGTACAGCATCAGCCCCGGGCGCGCCCAGTCGTTGCGCAGCTGCGGCCAGCCCAGCAGCGCCGGCGAGTTGCACAGGCTGGTCTCGCCGGCCAGGCCGGCGGTGGCCTGGCGGAACACCTCGGCCTGCTCCAGCGTACGTGCGCTGTCCAGTTCGTCGGCGCGCGCGAAATGGCTCATCAGCACCAGCCGCTCCACCTGCGGCAGCGCGCTCAGCCGCGCGTGCGCGGCGCGGAACGCGTCAGGCGCCAGGCCCAGCCGGTGCATGCCGCTGTCCAGCTTCAGCCACAGGCACAGCGGCTGCGGCGCGGCATAGGCGGCGATCGCCTCCACCTGCCACGGCGAGGCCACCGCGCACCACAAGCGGTGCTCGGCGATCAGCGGCAACTCGTCGGCGTCGAAGAAGCCTTCCAGCAGCAGGATCGGCGCGGCGATGCCGGCCTGGCGCAGCTCCAGCGCCTCCTCGATGCAGGCCACCGCGAAGCCGTCCGCTTCGGCGTCCAGCGCGCGCGCGCACGCCACCGAGCCGTGCCCGTAGGCATCGGCCTTGACCACCGCCAGCGCCTTGCCGCCGCCCAGGTGCCGGGCCAGGCGGTAGTTGTGGCGCAACGCGTGGAGATCGATCAACGCACGGGCTGGGCGCACGAACTTGCCTCTGCGACGGGCGCCGAGGCGCCGCGCGAATAACGGAAGATGTCCAGGCCCTCGCCGCTGATCTGCGGCTGGCGCGAGGCGATCAGGTCGGCCAGGTAGCGGCCGGAACCGCAGGCCATGGTCCAGCCCAGCGTGCCGTGGCCGGTGTTGAGGAACAGGTTGCGGTAGCCGGTGGCGCCGACCACCGGGGTGCCATCCGGCGTGGCCGGGCGCAGCCCGGTCCAGAATTCGGCGCGGGCCAGGTCGCCGCCGCGCGGGTACAGGTCGTTCACTACGTTTTCCAGGGTGGCGCGGCGCCGCGCCGGCAGCGACAGGTCGAAGCCGGCCAGTTCGGCCATGCCGCCGACGCGGATGCGCTGGTCGAAGCGGGTGATCGCCACTTTGTAGGTTTCGTCGAGGATGGTGGACATCGGGGCCAGCGCCGCGTCGCGGATCGGCAACGTCAGCGAATAGCCCTTCAACGGATACACCGGCAGGCGGATGCCCAGCGGTGCGAGAAGCTGCGGAGAATAGCTGCCCAGCGCGACCACGTAGCGGTCGGCGCGCTCCAGGCGGCCGCCGATGCGCACGCCGTCGAGGCGATCGCCATCGGCGAGCAGGCCGTCGATCGTTTCGCCGTAGCGGAACTGCACGCCGGCCGCGGCGGCCAGCGCGGCCAGGCGCTGAGTGAACAGGCGGCAGTCGCCGGTCTGGTCGTTGGGCAGGCGCAGCGCGCCGACCAGGGTGGCCGGGGCGCTGGCCAGCGCCGGTTCGATGCGGGCGATGCCGGCGCGGTCGAGCAGTTCGTAGGGCACGCCATACTCGCGCAGCACCTCGATGTCCTTGGCCGCGCCGTCCAACTGCGCCTGGGTGCGGAACAGCTGGGTGGTGCCAAGCTGGCGGCCTTCGTATTCGATGCCGGTGTCGGCGCGCAGCTGGTCCAGGCAATCGCGGCTGTATTCGGACAGCCGCACCATGCGCGCCTTGTTGATCGCATAGCGCTCGGCGGTGCAGTTGCGCAGCATCTGCGCCAGCCACAGGTACTGGCGGATGTCGGCGGTGGGCGTGATCGCCAGCGGCGCGTGGCGCTGGAACAGCCACTTCAGCGCCTTCAGCGGCACCCCCGGCGCCGCCCACGGCGAGGCGTAGCCCGGCGACACCTGGCCGGCGTTGGCATAGCTGGTCTCCAGCCCGGCCGCGGGCTGGCGATCGACCACCGTCACCTCGCAGCCGGTACGGGCCAGGTACCACGCCGTGGCCGTGCCGATCACACCGCTGCCCAGAACCAGAACCCGCATGCACTTACCTCGTCGGATCAAATCCCTGGCTGGATGGCGCCAGGGATGGGGTTAGGCGCAGTATAGGAAGCGCAACCCAGGATTTTCCCCTGATTTTCGATCGGCCGCCAGGCCAATTCCCTGCCCCAGCCCATCGAGACCCGCGCCATGGCCGCACGCGCCCGCGAACTGGACAAGATCGACCGCAAGATCCTGCGCATCCTGCAGCAGGAAGGCCGCATCTCCTTCACCGAGCTCGGCGAACGGGTCGGCCTGTCGACCACGCCGTGCACCGAGCGGGTGCGCCGCCTGGAACGCGATGGCGCCATCACCGGCTACTACGCACGACTGGATCCGCACTACCTCAAGGCCAGCCTGCTGGTGTTCGTGGAGATCAGCCTGGCCTACAAGTCCGGCGACATCTTCGAGGAATTCCGCCGCGCGGCGCTGAAGCTGCCCAACGTGCTGGAGTGCCACCTGGTCTCCGGCGACTTCGACTACCTGCTCAAGGCGCGGATCAGCGAGATGGCCTCCTACCGCAAGCTGCTGGGCAGCACCCTGCTGACCCTGCCGCACGTGCGCGAGTCCAAGAGCTACATCGTGATGGAAGAGGTCAAGGAGACGCTGAGCCTGCCGATCGCCGACTGAGCGTGATGATTCCCCTCTCCCTGCGGGAGAGGGGTTGGGGTAAGGGTACGGCAGCGCTGGGAAGTCGATAGCCGGGGAAGCACGCCGTTGTCGTCCGAACCATGCGCGACGTTGGATGGCGCGCCGGTGTGTCCGTACCCTCATCCGCCCTACGGGCACCTTCTCCCGAGGGGAGAAGGGAGGCACTGCGACGTGTGGCCGCGCGCTGCAATGGCTCAATCGTGCGGTACGGCAGCGACGCCATGATTCCCCTCTCCCTGCGGGAGAGGGGTTGGGGTGAGGGTACGGCAGCACGGGAAAGTCGATAGCCGAGGCAGCACGCCGTTGTCGTCCCGAACCATGCGCGACGTTGGGTGGCGCGCCGGTGTGTCCGTACCCTCATCCGCCCTGCGGGCACCTTCTCCCGAGGGGAGAAGGAGGGGGCGCAATGCATAGCGCCCTGCCATATCGGCCTGCGCGATGGGCGCGCTTAGGCGAGCAGCTTTTCCAGCTCGTCGCGCGAGGTGTGCGCGTGGTTCTTGGCCAGTTCCGATACCACCCGCTTCTGGACTTCCTTGTGCAGCAGCGGCCGCAGCTGGCCCAGCGTCTGCGGGTCGGCGACCAGCACCAGGTGCTCGAAGTCGTTGCGCAGCGCGTTCTGGTACAGGCGCTCGGCGAGCTGGCGGACGAAGCCGGCCTCGTCCATCGTCATCGGCCGGTCGCCGTCCTCGACGCCTTCGATCGGCGTGGGGCTCAGCACCTCGGTCTGCTCCAGCAACGACGTCTCGCCGGCCAGCGTGGTGCGGAACAGGCGTGCGCTGACGCGATCGGCGACGACCACCAAGGTGTTGTCGGGAAGCTTGCTCATCGGTTCTCCTAGCGAAGGTACGGCGCAGGCACCGACGGCACCTGCGTCGTGGCAGTCTAGGAAGCGGTTCGTGAGGATTGCGATCACAGAGCGTTGGCCATGCCTTCACGCACGGCCATGCGCGGACCGCCAAGCGGCGCTAGTCGTCGATGCGCTGGCCGTCGCCGCTGGGCACGGTGCTGTAGTAACGGCCGCTGCGGGTGTCCAGTACGCGGTTGGGGCCTGCCTGCACGGCGCCCGGAATCAATCGTCCGCTGCGATCGTAGACCTTGGCCGGCGCCGGCGTGGTGCCAGGGGCGGTGGACGCCGGTGCGGCCGGACGCGACGGCCCCTGCTGCGGAATCGGCGCCGGCTGCGCGCGCTGGCCCAGGCCGCTGGGCATCGGCACGGTCGGCGGCGTCGTCACTGGTCGCGTGGACACGGGCGCAGGCGCCGGCTGCACGGTAGTGGCCTGGCGCGTGGCGGTCGGCGATTTCGGCGCGGGCTGGAGGCTTTGCGCGGCGACCAGCGCTGGGCTCAAGACGCACAACGAGAGCAGCCACAGACGGGGCATCGACATGGCACTCCTCCCTCCGGTTCGGGAATGCAGCCTAGCGCGCGGCGCCTGCGCACGGAGTGAACGCGGCGGCTTGATCGCTGCCGCTCCGCCCACATTGTGCATGGACTCTCTCCGACGCGAAGGCACGCCCGCCATGAGCCGATTCGACCTCACGCCCCCCACTTCTGCCGAACGCGATCGCCTGGTCGCCGGGCTGAACGACGAGGAACGGCGGGTGCTGCTGCAGCACGGCACCGAGGCGCCGTTCTGCGGCGTGTTCCTGGACAACAAGCTGGAAGGCGTCTACACCTGCCGGCTGTGCGGGCTGCCGCTGTTCCGCTCCAGCGCCAAGTTCGACTCGGGCACCGGCTGGCCGAGCTTCTTCGCGCCCTATCACCCGGCGCACGTGCGCGAGATCCGCGACACCAGCCACGGCATGATCCGCACCGAGATCGTCTGCGCGCGCTGCGACAGCCATCTCGGCCACGTGTTCCCGGACGGTCCGCCGCCCAGCGGCGAGCGGCATTGCCTGAATTCGGTGTCGCTGCAGTTCACCGAGCAGGGCCAGGCGCTGCCCAACCCGCTGCAGCGCGGCGGCGGCGACACCGAACCGGCCTGACCGGCGGCGCCGCGGCGCCGCGAAGATCGAGAGGAGACCCGGCATGCGTCCCATCCTGGTATTTTCGCTGCTTCTACCGCTGTCGCTGGCTGCGTGCGGACGCGCCCCCGCGCCGGCGACCACCGCCGCGCCGGCAGCGACGCAACCCGCAGACGCGGCCACCGCCGCACCGGCCACCGACCCGGAGGTGCAGGCCGATGCGCTGCGCGTGCACTGGCAGTGCGGCGACAGCGCGGTGCAGGCCGACGTCGATGCGGCGCGCGAGCGGGTGGCGCTGCTGGTGAACGGCCGCACCCTGCACATGCACCGGGTCGATGCCGACAGCGGCGCGCGCTACGCCGATGCCCAGGGCAACGCGTTCTGGGAGCAGCCGCAGGACGCCGCCACGCTCACCCTGTCCGGGCAGCGCGAAGTGCTCAAGTGCGTGCGCCAGGGCAGCGGCGTCATCGGCTGAGGCGGGCACCAAACGCCGGCGTACGCAGCCACGGCGGGGACGCCGCTAGCGGCGTCTTCACACGCGCTTTCACGCGCGGCGCGGCGCCGCCGCCTTCAGAAAGCCGCCGCCGGGCCGAAATGGAGGTATCCCCGTTCTCGGCTCGCAGGCTGCTTCCGCCATGCTCATCATTGTTGGGTTCCTCGTCGTCATCATCAGCGTGGTCGGCGGCTACGTGCTGTCGCACGGCCATCTCGGCGCGCTGTGGCAGCCCTACGAATTGCTGATCATCGGCGGCGCGGCGCTGGGTGCGTTCCTGGTCAGCACCCCCGCCAAGATCGTCAAGGCGACCTTCGTCGACATCGCCGGCGTGTTCAAGGGCCCGAAGTACAAGTCCGACGACTACAAGGCCACCCTGACCCTGATCTACGAGCTGCTGAACAAGGCGCGGCGCGATGGCTTCATGGCCCTGGAAGACCACGTGGAGAAGCCGGCCGAGAGCGCGATCTTCGGCACGTATCCGAAGGTCCTGGCCGACCACCACCTGCTCGACTTCATCACCGACTGCCTGCGCCTGATGATCGGCAGCAACATCGAGCCGCACGAACTGGAGCCGCTGCTGGAGCTGGAGCTGGAAAAACACCACCACGAGGCGATGGCGCCGGCGCATGCGCTGAGCAAGGTCTCCGACGGCCTGCCCGGTTTCGGCATCGTCGCCGCGGTGCTGGGCATCGTCATCACCATGGGTTCCATCGGCGGCCCGATCGAGGAGATCGGCAAGCACGTCGGCGCCGCGCTGGTCGGCACCTTCCTCGGCATCCTGCTGGCCTACGGTTTCGTCGCGCCGCTGGCGGCGGCGATGGAAGCGCGCGCCGAACAGGACAGCCGCATCTTCGAATCGGTGAAGACCGCGCTGCTGGCCTGCCTGCGCGGCTACAACCCGAAGATCGCGCTGGAGTTCGCGCGCAAGACCCTGCCGAGCAACGTGCGGCCGAGCTTCTCGGACTTCGAGACGCACCTGAAGACGATCAAGTAGCGCCGCCGCCATGCCCGAAACCAAAGCTACCGTCGTCATCCGGCGGGTCAAGAAAGTCCAGGGCGGCGGCCATCATGGCGGCGCCTGGAAAGTCGCCTTCGCCGACTTCGTGACCGCGATGATGGCGTTCTTCCTGGTGCTGTGGCTGGTCGCCGCCACCACCAAGGAACAGCGCATGGCGATCTCCGAATACTTCCGCAACCCCAGTCCGCTGGAGGGCAAGAGCCCGGCGCCGAGTCCCGGCATGGCCGGTCCCGGCGGCGCCAGCACCTCGATGATCAAGCTCGGCGGCTCGGCGGACATGCAGCGCGGCGACAACAAGGATCCGTTCGGCAGCAAGAGCCTGAAAGGCGATACGGAAAGCAAGACGGCGCAACGCGAGAAGGAAAAGCAGCGCCTGGAAACGCTGATGCAGGACCTGAAGGAAGCGATCGACAAGAGCCAGGCGCTGGAGCCGTTCAAGGACCAGTTGCTGCTGGACCTGACCCCGGACGGCCTGCGCATCCAGATCGTGGACAAGGAGAACCGGCCGATGTTCGACATCGGCAGCGCGGCGCTCAAGCCCTACACCCGCGACATCCTGCACGAGCTGTCGGGCTTCATCAACGAAGTGCCCAACCACATCAGCATCACCGGCCACACCGACGTCACCCAGTACAGCAGCAAGAGCGGCTACAGCAACTGGGAACTGAGCGCGGACCGCGCCAACGCGGCGCGGCGCGAGCTGGTGTCCGGCGGCATGGGCGAAGACAAGGTCTCGCGCGTGGTCGGCCTGTCCTCGTCGGTCCTGTTCGACAAGCAGACCCCGGACAACCCGATCAACCGCCGCATCAGCATCGTGGTGATGACCAAGGACGCCGAGGAGGCGGCGCTGGCCGGCAGCGATCATGCGGTGGCGCTGGGCACGCCGCAGAGCGATGCCGACACCAAGGTGCCGGACCTGGGCGCGGCCGCGGCCGCCGCGCCTTCGCCGGCCACGGCCACGGCCACGGCTCCGGCTAGCGTTTCGACTCCGACTCCGGCCACGGCGGCGAATGCCGCTGCGCCGGCAGCGACTGCGGCCAAACCGGCGACGGTGGCGATCCTGCCGCCGCGCACCACCTCCCCGGAGGCCGCCGCCGACGCCGCCCGCGAAGCGATCCGCGCGGTCAACCGCGTCACCGGCGGCAAGCCGGGTGGCGGAGCGGCGCCGTCTCCGGCAACGGCGACGGCCACCGCCGAAGGTCCGGCGCAGCGCTGACACTGTCGGCGCCCGACCCCGCCCTGTAGGACCGGCTTCAGCCGCGACCGGAGCTTTCCAGGTAACGCCCGGTCGCGGCTGAAGCCGCTCCTACAGGGTGTGCATTGGCTGCGAAAAAGCGCTCCAGCGGCCTACCTGGCTGTCCATCGCAGTTCGCATTCGCGCCGCTGCGCGCTCACTGCGCCAGCGGCTGCGCAACGCCTTGCGCGATCGCCTGCTCGACGATGCGTTCGATGTCGCGCTGCAACGCCGCGTTGGCGACCTGCTGGCGCTGCGCCAGCACCCCCTGCCGCTTGGCGAAACCCGCCTGCTGCTCGGCCAGCGCTGACTGGCGCTCGGCCAATGCCTGCATCTGCCGCGCGTAGTCGGCCTGCGCCGCATCGGTGCGTGGCGCCGACCCGGGCGCGCCCTGGCCACCGTTGGCGGCGCGCCGCGCCTGTGCGCTGGCGGCCTTGGCGTCCTCCTCGGCCAGCCCCGCCTGGCGCTGTGCGATGGCGCCCTGCTGCTCGCCGAGCTCACCCTGGCGCTGGCCCAGCCGCCCCTGTTGCTCGCCGAGTTCGCCCTGCTGCCGTCCCAGCGCCGCGACCGGCGCGTAGGCCGCCTTCAGTTTCTGGATCGTGGCCGCATCGCGCACCACGTAGTGCTTGCCGTCCCTGCGGAACCACCACAGCGTCTCGTCGCCGCGGCGCGCACGCAGCGCCCTACGCAGGTCGTCGCTGCTGCCGTACATGTTGGTGCCGTCGCCGTCGAACAGCACCGACGCGTTGCGGCGATCGTCGGACGTGATGGTGAGGCTCGAAGCGGTCGCGACACGCTGCGCGCCGGCAATGTGCCTGGGCGGTGCGGGGACCATGGGTGGTGCCGGTGGTGCGGGCGGTACCGGCGCGGCGGGCGGCGCAGGCACGCTTGGGTCCGGGAATGCCGGGACCGGCGGCGCTGCGGGCGGCACCGGCACGATCGGCAAAGGGGGTTCAGGCGGTTCAGGCGGTTCGGCCGGTTCGACGATGTGCCTGGCCGTCTCCTGGGTGTTCGCACGCACCGACGGAATCGCAGCGACAGCGGCGCTGACCAGGACCAGCAATGCGGCGTGGTGGCGCCAGGATGGGATGTTCGACTGCATGACGCGTCTCCTTGCGGGCTTGGCGGATGGACGGTGTAGCCGCAGTCGGCTACGCCAGCGGCAGTGCGCGCCGGCGGGAGCGGCGAAGCAGGTCTCGCACCGCCCAACGGCGACACCGGCAAAGCGCTTTACCGCCAGAACTGAATGGCTACAACTGTAGTCAACGTAGCCATGGCTACACCTGTAGTCAAGCCTGCCGAAGGTCATGCCCGGCCGTCCGCTTACAATGACCGTCAATCCGCGAACGAGACGAACGTGTCCAAGCAATCCAAAGCCAAGCGCGACAAGCGCAAGAAGCAGCAGCCCAAGCGTGCCTTCGCCCGATTGGGCCGCGATCAGCCCATCGCCAACCACGCCGTGCTGCAGGACGACAGCGGCCGGGTGCTGGCCGCGATCGGCCTGCAGGGCAACGAATGGCTGCTGTCGGTCGGCGGCCAGACCATGGGCAATGCCGACAATCCGGTGCCGATGCTGGCGATGCTCAAGCACCTGGCCAATGTGCAGGAGCAGGAAGGCAACACCATCACCCTGGACTACTCGACCCAGCTGCAGCAGATGATCGACGACCTTGCCGCCGACGAAGGCAAGACCGCGGCCGAGTATCTCGATGCGCTGGTCGCCGAGTTCGCCGAGGGCGATGTCGAGGGTGAAGACGAGGCTGAAGCTGACGGCGAGGACGGTGCGACCGCCGATGCCGGCGACGCCGCCGATGCGGAACCGACCGCGACCGCAAGCGGCGTGGCGACACCAGCTGCGGCGGACGCCGACGACGCAGACGCCGACGGCAGGCACAAGCCGGCCTGATCGGACGCGATGGCGGTCTACATCGACGATGCGGTGCATCCCTGGCGCGGCCAGCGCTGGGGGCACCTGCTCGCCGACACGCTGGACGAGCTGCATGCGATGGCGGCGCGGCTGGGCATTCCCCGCCGCGCCTTCCAGAACAAACTCAGCGGCGCGCACTACGACGTTCCCGCCGCCTTGCGCGACGAGGCGATCCGGCTGGGCGCGGTCCCGGTGTCCCGGCACACCGACCGCGAACTGATGAAGGCGTTGATCCGCCAGGCGCGCGCGCAGGCGCGCGGCGAGGCCGATTGACGGGTTCGAGCGCCGGCAAGCGTGCACGGGGTGCCACTGCTGGATGGCTTGCCGTGTTTCTAGGCCTTGTCAGCTTCGATCCTTCACCGAAACCGTTGCGGTTTTTGACTCCGTTCGTCGCGGCTGAAGCCGCTCCTACAGGAAACCTTTCGGCAAGCTGCCGGGTGCACTGTGGGAGGGCTTCAGTCCCGACAGCATTTGCAGCCTGGAAATTCACTTCTTCGCTCGTCGCGACTGAAGTCGCTCCCACAGGGAGCTTCGGATGGTCGGCTGATGGGCTGTGGGAGGGGCTTCAGCCCCACATCCGCCGAAGCCGGTGCAGGGTCCGGACTCCGTTCGTCGCGGCTGAAGCCGCTCCTACAGAAACCTTGCGGCAAGCTGCCGGGTGCGCTGTGGGAGGGACTTCAGTCCCGACAGCATTCGCAGCCTGGAATCCACTTCTTCGCTCGTCGCGACTGAAGTCGCTCCCATAGGGAGCTCCGGATGCTCGGCTCGTGGACTGTGGGGGCATCAGCCCCACCCCCGCCGAAGCCGGTGCAGGGTCCGGACTCCGTTCGTCGCGGCTGAAGCCGCTCCTACAGGAAACCTTGCGGCAAGCTGCCGGGTGCGCTGTGGGAGGGACTTCAGTCCCGACAGCATTCGCAGCCTGGAAATCCACTTCTTCGCTCGTCGCGACTGAAGTCGCTCCCACAGGGAGTTCGGATGCTGGGCTGGTGGACTGTCGGAGGGGCTTCGACCCCACACCCGCCGAAGCCGGTGCAGGGTCCGGACTCCGTTCGTCGCGGCTGAAGCCGCTCCTACAGGGGGCTTGCGGCGGGCTTGCGTGGGCACTGTGAGAGGGGCTTCGACAACGACTGGACCGAAGCCGTCGTCGTCGAAGATTCCATTCGTCGCAGCGGCGTCTAGAACGGGTCGCTGCCCGGGCGCAGGTCGATGCCCAGGATCGCCGCCAGGCGCTGCATGTCCTCGTCGTCGCGGCTGAGCGCCATCCAGCCGGCGCGGTCGTCGCCGCCGGTGTCCCAGCACCAGATGCTGTAGCCGTATTCGCGCAGGCGGTCGTAGGCCACCCCCAGCAGCGAGGCGGTGTCGTGGGCGCCGAGGAAGTCCTCGTCGTCGATGTCGCCGCCCCAGTCGATGCGCAGGTTCCAGCGCGCGGCCAGTTCGTCGATCGCGCCGATCAGCGCTTCGGCGTCGCGGCCGTCCACGTAGAAGCCGGAGGTCCAGTCGATGGCGTCCTTCAGCGTCCACAGCCAGCCGTCGCCGTCGCTCTCCGCCTCGCCCGCCGCCTCGCGGTAAGCGTTGAACTGGCGCAGCGCGGTCTCGTCGTCGCCCGGGTTGATCAGCAGCAGCAGGTTCCAGATCAGGCCCTGCTGGGTGTCCGGATCGTCGTCGTCCGCGTCGCCGCTGAGGTCGTCGGGTTCGTCGTAGTCGGCGCTGTTGTCGGGCATGGTGGCGGATCGGGGAGTACGGGACGCGCAGTGTGACGCGCCGGGCGCGGCGACGGAAGCGCGGGGAAATTCGGCAGCGACGTCGCAGGCGTTTATCCTTCGCCCCCGGAAGACGGCGCCACCCGCCGCCAAGCGAACCCACGACGATGAGCGATACCCCTCCCGATCACCTGGCGATCAGCCCGCAGAGCCCGTTCCACGATGCCGAGGCGCTCGCGCGCGGCGTCGGCATCCGCTTCAACGGCGTGGAGCGCGACAACGTGGAGGAGTATTCGGTCAGCGAAGGCTGGATCCGCGTGCAGGTGGGCAAGGCGCGCGACCGCCGCGGCAATCCGATGACGATGAAGATCAACGGCCAGGTCGAGGCGTACTTTCTCGAGAAGGAGTAATCGCGCAGGCGCGGCGATCGCGCGGCAGCGTGCGCTGGCCGCTGTCCGCGTTGGCGATCGATGTGCCCATGCTGGTCATGGCCTGAGCACCTGTCGTGCGCCGCGGCTCGTGCGGATGCGGTCGGCGGGCGCATCGCGTCCGCCTGCGCGGCAGGCCGGGGACGTAGTCACCGACCTTTTCTGTCGCGGCTGAAGCCGCTCCTACACAGGGCGGCGGCTGGCTTGCTGGTGCAGTCTCGAGAGGGGCTTCGGCCTCAACAGCGACGAGATCCGCTCGCGCGTTGCCGCTCCACCGCGCCGGATCGCGGCGGCGGCTGCTCGCGCACAGGCGTCGCCGCGCAACGCGCGATCCTGCGCCGGCTCAGGACTTGAGCCGGTAGCCGCTGCGGAAGATCGCCCAGACCACGGTCAGGCACACCGCCAGGAACACCCCGGTCATGCTCGCGCTGACCGCGATGTGCACGTCGGCCTTGCCGAAGAACGCCCAGCGGAAGCCGCTGACCAGGTACACCACCGGGTTGAACAGGCTGATCTTCTGCCACAGCGGCGGCAGCATGCTGATCGAGTAGAAGCTGCCGCCGAGGAAGGTCAGCGGGGTCACCACCATCAGCGGGATCACCTGCAGCTTCTCGAAACCGTCGGCCCAGATGCCGATGATGAAGCCGAACAGGCTGAAGGTCAGCGCGGTCAGCACCAGGAAGCCGAACATCCACAGCGGATGCGCGATCTCGTACGGCACGAACGCGCGCGCGGTGAGCAGGATCAGCAGGCCGAGCAGCACCGACTTGCTCGCCGCCGCGCCGACGTAGCCGATCACGACCTCCCACCACGCCACCGGCGCCGACAGCACCTCGTAGATGGTGCCGGCCCAGCGCGGCATGTAGATGCCGAACGAGGCGTTGGAGATGCTCTCGTTGAGCAGCGACAGCATCACCAGCCCGGGGATGATGTAGGCGCCGTAGCTGATGCCGTCGATGGCGCCCATGCGCGAGCCGATCGCCGCGCCGAACACCACGAAGTACAGCGAGGTCGACAGCACCGGCGAGGCGATCGACTGAGTGAGCGTGCGGAAGGTGCGCGCCATCTCGAAACGGTAGATCGCGGCGATCGCGTGCAGGTTCATGCGCGCGCCTCCGCGCCGGTGGCGGCCGGGCGCACCAGGTTGACGAAGATCTCCTCCAGCGAGCTTTCGCTGGAATGCAGGTCCTTGATCTCCACGCCGTGTTCCTCCAATTGCCGCAGCAGGGTGCCGATGCCGGTCTGCTCGGCCTGCACGTCGTAGGTGTAGGTCAGCGTCGCGCCGTCGGCGGACAGCTCCAACGGCTGCGCCGCCAGCGCCGCGGGCAGCGCCGGCAGCGGCGCCTGCAGGGTCAGCGCCAGCTGCTTCTTGCCGAGCTTGCGCATCAGCGTGCGCTTGTCCTCCACCAGCACCAGTTCGCCGCGGTTGATCACGCCGACGCGGTCGGCCATGTCCTCGGCTTCCTCGATGTAGTGGGTGGTCAGGATGATGGTGGTGCCCTGCTCGCGCAGGCGCCGCACCATCTGCCACATGTCGTGGCGCAGCTCCACGTCCACGCCGGCGGTGGGTTCGTCCAGGAACAGGATGCTCGGCTCGTGCGCCAGCGCCTTGGCGATCAGCACGCGCCGCTTCATGCCGCCGGACAGCGTGGAGATCTTGCTGTCGCGCTTGTCCCACAGCGACAGTTCGCGCAGCACCTGCTCCAGGTAGGCGGGGTTCTTCGGCTTGCCGAACAGGCCGCGGCTGAAGCGCACCGTCGCCCACACCGTCTCGAACGCGTCGGTGGCCAACTCCTGCGGCACCAGCCCGATCTTCGCGCGCGCGGCGCGGTAGTCGCGGACGATGTCGTGGCCGTCGGCCAGCACGGTGCCGGAGCTGGGATTGACCAGACCGCAGACCACGCTGATCAGCGTGGTCTTGCCGGCGCCGTTGGGCCCGAGCAGGGCGAAGATCTCGCCGCGCTGGATGTCCAGGTCGATGCCCTTCAGCGCCTGGAAGCCGCCTTTGTAGGTCTTGGTGAGCTGCTGGATGGAAATGATCGGCGACACACGAACTCCTTGCGCGGCGGAACGGATCGCCACCGCGACGAACGCCCGACAGGGTAGAGGCCCGCCCTGCTCCGATAAACCCCGATGGACGGAAGCAGTCTCCCGCATGCGGGATAGTGGCGGAACTCCCGGACTCGGGACTCGGGACTCGGGACTCGGGACTCGAAGAGCCTAGCAGCAACGCCGTCGCGGGCATGACAAGCGCAGCGTCCGCCAGCCGGGCTGCCCTCAGCGGCGCGCACCTCCGAGTCCCGAGTCCCGAGTCCCCAGTCCCGGCTCCTCACTCAACCCTTGCGCCGCGCCTCCAGCAGATCCAGATTGCGGATCAGCCGGCGCGCGATCTCGTCGGAAATCTTGCGCTGGCGGGTCAGCCGGAACAGCTCCTGGCGTTCGGCCTGCAGCCCGGCGTGGCGCAGCTGGCGCAGCACGTCGTCCAGCCGCCGCGCCTCTTCCGGGTCGCTCTCCATCGCCTCGCCGTGGTCGAGGTGGCGCTGGTACAGGGCGCTGACCCGGATCGCCGCCTCGTTGTAGAGATCGGCATGCTCGCTGTCCTGCACCAGCCGCTGGCGCAGCTTCTCCACCGCGACCAGCGCCGCGCGCGAGGATTCGCGCCGCGCCAGGTCCTCCTCGAGGCGGTCGCTGGGTTCCTCCGGCAGTTCCAGGCCGCGCAGCAACCGCGGCAGCGCCACGCTGGCGACCAGCAGCGAGGTGACGATCACCGCGCTGGCCAGGAAGATCACCAGATCGCGCGCCGGGAACGCGGCGCCGTTGGGCAGCGCCAGCGGCAGGGTCAGCACGCCGGCCAGGGTGATCGCGCCACGCACGCCGGCCAGTGAGGCCGCCACCACGATCCGCCACGGCGGACTGAGATGCGCCTCGCCGCGGCGCCGCGCCTTGAGCAGGTTCCAGCGCAGCGACAGCCACACCCACACGAAGCGCAGCAGCAACAGGCCGACGTAGATCGCCAGCGCATAGCCCAGCAGCCACCACGGGTTGAGGTGGCCGGCCTCGTCGATGTTGTGCACCGCGCCCTGCACGATCCCCGGCAACTGCTCGCCGAGCAGCACGAACATGATGCCGTTGAGGGTGAACTGGACCATGTCCCACACCGCCGAGCGCTGCACGCGCATGCTGCCGGGCGCGCGGCCGCTCAGTTCCACGTAGCTCATGCTGATCCCGGCGGCGACCGCGGCGAGGATGCCGGAGGCATTGATCGCCTCGGCCAGCAGGTAGGCGGCGAACGGCAGCAGCAGGTTGACCAGGATCGCCGCGCCGGGCTCCTCGCCGACCTGGCGCCAGATCCAGCGCTGCGCCAGGCTCGCGCCCAGGGTCACGCCGACGCCGGCGGCGACGCCGACCAGCGCCACCCACAGGAAGGTCAGCGAGGCGTCGGCCAGCGAGAACGTGCCGGTGACCGCCGCGGCCACCGCGAACTGGAAGCAGACCAGGCCGGAGGCGTCGTTGAGCAGCGATTCGCCCTCCAGGATGTGCATCAGCCGTTTCGGGATTGGCGCGCGCGAGGCGATCGAGGACACCGCGATCGGATCGGTTGGCGACACCACCGCGGCCAGCGCGAACGCCACCGCCAGCGGCATCGCCGGAATCATCCAGTGGATCAGGAAGCCGGCGCCGACCACGGTGAACACCACCAGGCCCAGCGCCAGTTCCAGGATCGCGCCCTTGTCGCGGAACAGGCCCTGCTTGGGGATGCGCCAGCCGTCCAGGAACAGCAGCGGCGGCAGGAACAGCAGGAAGAACAGCTCCGGCTCCAGCGCGTAGCCCTTCTTGAACACCCCGGCGATGACCGCGCCCAGGCCGATCTGCACCAGCGGCAACGGCAGCGAGAACGGCAGCACGCGCACCAGATAGCCGCTGGCGACCACCGCCAGCAACATCGCCAACACCACTTCGATCGAATGCATGCTCGTCCGGACGGCGGCGCCGCGCCGACGGCACCGCACCATGAATGGGGGAAGCGGCAAGCAAAGCGCACCGCAGGCACGATGTCCAGTGGCGGCGGCGCGAGGCATTTAGGCGGCGGCGCGGCTGCCGCGGCCGACACGCCCACGCGCACGCCGTGCCACAGCGGCAGCGGGGGACACCGGTCGCAATGTGCTGCTAGATTTCCTGCTGTACGGGTCCAGCGTGGTGAGCGGCGGGTTCGTGGTGTTCGACGACTACGGCGACCACCAGCACTCCCCGGAAGTCGGCCCTGCGGTCGACCTGCTCCGGGCCACTGGCTACTTCAACGGCTTCCACGTGTTGGGCTGCGCGCACGGGTTCGAGAACAGCTAGGTGCTGCAGCGCCACTGAGCCAACGACGCTGCGTCCGTCGCCGCGCGCGAGCTCACTCATTGCAGCGTTTGCGCTGCTCTGCGCAGGCGCGCTTGCCGGAAAATGCCCGTAGCGCGCGGACGATACCCGCCCGCGACGCCCATTCATCATTATCTGGTTCGCGTGATGCAACCGCGCCAGCGCAATCGCCGTAGAAGCGTGTGCACGGTCGCCTGGCCGGGCATTCCCTCAAGGAGCAACCCATGAAGATCCATTTGCTGGCCCTCGCCCTCGCTGGCCTCGTCGCGATGCCCGCCATGGCCGCTACCGGCCAAACCGCGATGCATGACCACGCCGCGATGACCGAGGCCAAGCCCAATCCGATGGTCGGCGGCGCCCCGATGTACGCGACCAAGGACATCATCGACAACGCGGTCAACTCCAAGGATCACACGACGCTGGTCGCCGCGGTCAAAGCCGCCGGCCTGGTGGACACGCTGAAGGGCGCAGGCCCGTTCACCGTGTTCGCACCGACCAACGCCGCCTTCGCCGCACTGCCGGCGGGCACCGTGGACACGCTGCTCAAACCCGAAAACAAGAACAAGCTGACTCAGGTACTGACCTATCACGTGGTCGCCGGCAAGCTCGATGCGACGACGCTGCTGGCGCAGATCAAGGCCGGCGGCGGCAGCGCCAAGCTGACCACGGTGCAGGGCGAAACCCTGATCGCCAAGACCCGCGGCGGCAAGGTCACCCTCACCGACAGCAAGGGCAATACCGCCCACGTCACCACCGCCGACGTGATGCAGAGCAATGGCGTGATCCATGTCGTGGACAAGGTTTTGATGCCGTAAGCACCCCTCGGGGAGTGCATTGGCGTCGCGGGGACGGCTACGGCCGTCCCCGTTTTGCGCCGTACCTTCGGCCGGCAGCGGACGGCGCTGCCTGCACACTTCAACGACGGACGAACTCGCACAGGCGGTCAGTCGCCGGCACTGGCTGCGCGCGGTGCCTGCATCTGCTCTGCCAGAACGCGCAAGTCGTGCACGAAGCCTCGATAGGCGGCATCGGCCGTATCGCCGCCACGCTGGCGCAGCACCCATGACGGATGCACGGTGGCCAGGGCGCGGGTGCCGTCGGCCAGCGCCTGCCACTGCCCGCGCTGCGCCATCAGCGCAAAGCTGTTGCCGAGCACCGCGCGCGCCGCGGTCGCGCCCAGGCACAGCACGATGCGCGGTCGCACCCGCGCCAGCTCCCCGGCCAGCCAGAAGCGGCACGCCTCGACCTGCGCGCGTTCGGGATTGCGGTGCAACCGCGCCTTGCCGCGCTGCTCGAAGCGGAAATGCTTGACCGCATTGGTCACGTACAGCCCGCCGCGGGCGATACCCAGCTCGCCCAGCGCACGATCGAACAGGCGCCCGGCCGGCCCGACGAACGGCCGCCCGCTCAGGTCCTCCTCGTCGCCGGGCTGCTCGCCCACCACCATCACCGACGCATCGTGCGGGCCTTCGCCGAACACGGTCTGCGTGGCCGGCTGCCACAGCGGGCAGCGGCGGCACGCGCGCGCGGCATCGCGCAGCGCCTCCAGGCTGTCACCGGCGTCGACATCGGCCTGCGGCGCTGGCGCCGGAATGCGTCGCCGCACCGGCTCCGGCGCACGTTCGGCCATCTCGCGCACGCGCTGCCCGGCTTCGCGGATCAGGCCCGGCAGCAGCCGGGTTTCCGGCAGGTTCTTCCAGTACTTCTGCGGCATTTCCTGACGCATCATGGTCGGGTTGAGCCGCGCCGGATTGAAGATGTTGGCGTAGTAGGTCCGCCACAGCGCATCCTGCGCATCGTCGGCCGGCGCATCGTCGCGCTGCGCCCCAGCCCCGAACTGGAGCATGGCGCCATCCCAGCGCACGCTGCGATACGGGGTCAGGATCGCCCAGCGCATCCCGGCGAAACGGCGCGCGAAGAACGGTGCGATACGATCGACGATGTGGTGCTCCGGCTCGAACCAGGCGACGAACGCCTCCTCCTCGCCCGGCACCTCGCGGAAGCGCACGAACGCCTTCATCTTGTGGCTATCGCGGCGCACCGCCTGCGCCCACTGCTGCGCCCGATGCACATCGACATCGGTGACCCGCTGCAACAGCGCCCGCTCGCCCGACGCGACGCGCCACAGCAACCGATACAACAACGCATGCCGCTGCGGATCGCGATGGCACAACACCGCCCCCGCCAACGCCAGGAATTCCGCGGACACCCGCGGCGCCGCCACCACCGCCGGCAACCCGCCCACCTCCGCCCCCGCCAACAACCCACCCTGCGCATCCCCCTCCCAGAGCAGCGACTCTGGCGCCACCTGCGCACACCACGCCGCCCGCGCCGCCACCCGCCACGCCTCCAGACTCCACCCCGGCACCACATCAGCCCGAAACACAGCCCAGCCCCCGCATCACCCAACCAACACCAAAGCAAAAGACAACAGCGCCCCCACCTTTGCCAATACAGCAACTACTGCTCTTGCTGTTGCTACTGCCGTTGCTGTTGCTGTTGCTGTTGCTGTTGCTGTTGCTGTTGCCAGTGATTTTGATCTTGACCTTTCCCGCCTTAAAGCGAGCCGAGCACCGCAGTGACGAGCGGCCGAAGAGGCGCCCCTGTCTGAGCGAAGCGAGTTTGGGCGCCGTGCCGCTCGTCGCGAGGAGCGCAGGGGACCGGTGCGGCTTCATCGCACCGGCTCGTGTCGGGCGGGAGCGGTTTTGGTTACTTTTGCCAAGACAAAAGTAACTCGCGCCGACCGGCGCGAAAGCTCTTGATCTTGCTCCAGCTTTTGCTCCAGCTTTTGCTCCAGCTGTTGCACTTGCCGTTGCTTCCGCAGATGCAGATGCAGATGCAGATGCAGCCACCATCGCAACAGACCCCCACCCCACCACGTCAATCAAACAACCCACCCTGCCGCGGCGCCGGCGCCAACTGCGCCCGCAACCGCTGCGGATCGTCCAACCGCCGCCGCGGATGATGATCGACCACACTGACGAACGGCAGCACCTTCTTCATCGGCATCCGCAACCGCGCCAGATCCCCCACCCGCAACCGCGCATGCCGCCGCGACACCAACAACCGTTCCACATTGCGCGTCCCCAACCCCGGCACCCGCAACAACATCTCCCGCGCCGCCGTATTCAGATCGACCGGAAACCGCTCCGGATGCCGCAGCGCCCAGGCCAGCTTCGGGTCCACGTCCAGATCGAGCATGCCGCTGGCCGCCTCCGGCGCGATCTCCTCCACCGAGAAATCGTAGAAACGCAGCAGCCAATCGGCCTGGTACAGACGATGCTCGCGCTGCAACGGCGGCGCCTGCAGCGGCAGCTTCGACGACGCATCGGGAATCGGACTGAACGCCGAGTAGTAGACCCGACGCAACCGGTAGTTGCCGTAGAGATTGTGGCTGGTGCGCAGGATCGCCCGATCGTCGGCGCCGTCGGCGCCGACGATCATCTGCGTGCTCTGCCCGGCCGGGGCGAACCGCGGCGGCTTGGCCCGGATCGTCTTCTCGGCCTTGCGCGCCTCCTTGTTTTCCTCGATGCGCCAGCGCAGCTCGCCCATCGCCGCGCGGATGCCGCCGACGTTCTTTTCCGGCGCCAACTGCGCCAGGCCCTGTTCGGTCGGCAACTCCACGTTGATGCTGAGCCGGTCGGCGTAGCGGCCGGCCGCGGCCAACAGCTCCGGCGCCGCATCGGGAATGGTCTTGAGATGGATGTAGCCGGCGAAGCGGTGCTCCTCGCGCAGCTGCCGCGCCACCTCCACCAGCTGCTCCATCGTGTAGTCGCTGTTGCGGATGATGCCGCTGGACAGGAACAGGCCCTCGATGTAGTTGCGCTTGTAGAAATCCAGGGTCAGCTTCACCACCTCGGCCGGGGCGAAGCGCGCGCGGCGCACGTTGCTGGACACGCGGTTGACGCAGTACGCGCAATCGAACACGCAGAAGTTGGTCAGCAGGATCTTCAGCAGCGACACGCAGCGGCCGTCGGGCGTGTACGAATGGCAGATGCCCATGCCCTCGGTGCTGCCGATGCCGCCGCTGCGCAGCGAATGGCGCTTGTCCGCACCGCTGGAGGCGCAGGAGGCGTCGTATTTGGCCGCGTCGGCGAGCACGGCGAGCTTTTCCAGGGTATTCACCCGCGGACGATGCGCGCTTGCCGTCTCAGCTTGTGAGACGGCGATGCGCCATCGGCTTCACCGCGATGAATCGCTCAGACCGCGGCACACCGCCGCGGCGGCCACCGGCTCAGGCGGCGAGGCGCTGCGCGCCGCCGTCGAAGCGATACAGGTCCATCGCGATCATCCCGGCGTCGATGCCGGCATCGATGCGCTGCGCGCCCAACCCGCCCTCGCCGGCCGCACCCATCGCGAAGTAGATCGGCAGCCAGTGTTCGTCGGTGGGATGCGCGCGTTCGGCGAATGGCGCTTGCCGGCGGTAGTCGAGCAGCGCCGGCAGGTCCTCGCGCGCCAGCGCCTGCTCCACCCAGCCGATGAAGGGGCGCACGTAGGGCGCGTCCTTGCCGTCGGCGTAGCGGCCGAAGTCGTGCAGGTTGTGGGTGATGCTGCCCGAGCCGACCAGCAGCACGCCATCCTCGCGCAGCGGCGCCAGCGCCCGGCCCAGCGCCAGCTGATGGGCCGGGCCCAGCTCGGGCTGGATCGACAGCGGCACCACCGGGATGTCGGCCAGCGGATACAGCAGCGACAGCGGCACCCACACGCCGTGGTCCAGGCCGCGGCGTTCGTCCAGGTGGGGCTGCAGGCCCGCCCGATCGAGCCGCTCGGCGACCTCGCGCGCCAGCGCCGGCGCGCCCGGCGCCGGGTACTGCATCTCGTGCAGTTCACGCGGGAAGCCGCCGAAGTCGTGGATGGTCTGCGGCTGCGCGGCGCCGCCGACCAGCGGCCGCCGTCCCAGCCAGTGCGCCGAGGCCACCACGATTGCGCGCGGGCGCGGCAAGGTCGCCGCCAGTTCGGCCAGCCGCGCACCGACCAGCCCCGGATGCAGCGCGGTCATCGGCGAACCGTGCGAGATGTACAGCGAAGGCAAGCGGGACATGATGGGTCTCCAGGGGAATGAGGCGGCGGCGATGCCGGGCGACGCGGCCGCCGGCAATCGGCACAGCCATGCATCGCGTCGCCGACGCCGGCGGTCGCGATCGTCGGTCACGGCGCCAGGGACCCAGGGTATTCCCGACCCGAGGGGAGATAAATTACCCTCCGACCGGATATCTATTTCAGGAACGGCAACAATGGATACGCTGGATGCGATGCGCGTGTTCGTCACCGTGGTCGATCGCAACGGCTTCAACGCCGCCGCCGACGCGCTGGGCATGTCCACCGCCAGCGTCACCCGGCAGGTGGCCTGGCTGGAGAAGCGGCTGGGCCTGCGCCTGCTCAACCGCACCACCCGCCGGGTCAGCCCGAGCAGCGTCGGCACCGGCTACTACCAACGCTGCCAGGTGCTGCTGGCCGAGTTCGACGACATGGAGGCGGCGGTCGGCGAGCAGGCGCTGACCCCGTCCGGCACGCTGCGGATCAACGCGCCCTTCAGCTTCGGCATCGCCCGGCTGGGGCCGCGCCTGGCCGGCTACCGGGCGCGCTATCCGCAGGTCGCCCTGGACCTGTCGCTGTCGGACCGGCTGGTGGACATCGTCGAGGAAGGCTACGACATGGCGATCCGCATCACCCGGCAGGTGACCCCGACCCTGATCGCGCGCAAGCTCGGCGAGGTGCAGGCCTTCTTGTGCGCCGCGCCGGCCTACCTGGAGCGCGCCGGCACGCCGCGCCTGGCCGCCGACATCGCCGGCCACGAGTTCCTCAACTACAGCTACGTGCCGCTCGACGAGTTGCCCCTGCGCGGACCCGACGGCGAGACCCGGGTGCGGGTACACGGCGGGCTGCGCGCCAACAGCGGCGACGTGCTGCGCGAAGCCGCCATCGCCGGCATGGGCATCGTCGTGCAGCCGGACTTCATCGCCCAGGAGGCGCTGGAGGACGGGCGCCTGGTGCGGGTGCTGCCCGACCACCAGCTCGAACCGATCGGCGTGTACGCGGTCTATGCCAGCCGCAGCCACCTGGCGCCGAAGGTGCGCAGCTTCATCGACTACCTGGTCGAGGTCGGCATCGAACGCGAGATGCACGCCGACGCGACGCCCTGACGCCGACGCCGCGGACGCCGGTCGGACACAACATCCCGCGCGTGGCGATGATCCAAGCGGCGGCGCATGCGCACAATGCCCGCGCTTCCCCCGCCACTTCAGGAGCTCCCCCATGAGCAAGATCGCGATCGTCTATTTCAGCGGCTACGGCCATACCGCCAAACAGGCCGAAGCCGTGCACGCCGGCGCCGCCAGCGTCGGCGAGGCCACCCTGTACCGCATCGACCAGGACGGCAACCTGCCGGACGCCGCCTGGGAGGCGCTCGGCCAGGCCGACGCCATCGTCTACGGCAGCCCGACCTACATGGGCGGGCCGGCCTGGCAGTTCAAGAAGTTCGCCGACGCCAGCTCCAAATCCTGGTTCTCGCAGGCGTGGAAGAACAAGATCGCCGCCGGCTTCACCAATTCGGCCTCGGTCAACGGCGACAAGTTCGCCACCATCGCCTACTTCTGGACCCTGTCGCAGCAGCACGGGCAGATCTGGGTCGGCACCGGCCTGCTGCCGTCCAACACCAAGGCGCACGGCCCCGCCGACACCAACTGGACCGCCGGCTCGGCCGGCGCGCTGGCGATCTCGCCGTCGGATGCCTCGCCGGAGGAAGCGCCGCGCGCCGGCGACCTGGAAACCGCGCGCCTGCTCGGCCAGCGCGTGGCCGAATACGCGGCCAAGCTCAAGGGCTGAGCCGCGCTCCTGCGTCGCCACCGCCACGGTGGCGACGGCAGGCCGCCGGTTGCGCGCGGCGGCGGCCGAGCGTGCCGCCGCTACCCTGCCGGCGCGTTCGCCGCGCGCAGATGGTCGATGAACACGCGCAACTTCGGCGCCAGGTGTTCGCGCGCCGGGTAATACAGATAGAAGCCGGCGAACGGCTGCTGCCAGTCGTCGAGCACGCGGACCAGGCGGCCGGCGCCGACGTCGGCGGCAACCACCGATTCGAAGCCCTGCGCCAGGCCCAGGCCGGCCAGCGCCGCGGCATGGGTCAGCGCGCTGTCGTTGAACACCAGGGTGCCGCTCACCTCCACCTCGAAATCGCGGCCGTCGCGGGTGAATTCCCAGGCCATGCGCCGGCCATTGCTCATGCGGTGCACGATGCAGTCGTGGTCGACCAGGTCGGCGGGCGTCTGCGGCAGCGGATGGCGCTGGAAATAGGCCGGCGCGGCGACGATCACCTGGCGCTGCATTGGCCCCAGCGGCACCGCGATCATGTCGCGCGCCAGGCATTCGCCGAGGCGGATGCCGGCATCGAAGCCCTCGGCCACTACATCGACCAGCGCCGCGTCCACGCACAGTTCCACTTCGATCTGCGGATAGCGCGCCAAGAACGCCGGCAGCCACGGCATCACCAGTTGATCGGCCACCACCCGCGGCAGGGTGATGCGCAGGCGCCCGGCCGGGCGCTCGCGCACCGTGTCCAGGTCCAGGAACGCCGCCTCGATCTGCGCCAGGCCCGGCCGCACCCGTTCCAGGAAGCGCGCGCCATGTTCGCTCAGCGCCACCCGACGCGTCGTGCGATGCAGCAGGCGCACGCCCAGCTGCGCCTCCAGCGCACGCACCGTCTGCGACAACGCCGAGGCCGAGACGCCGAGCTCGTTGGCGGCGCGGGTGAAGCTGGCATGGTGGGCGACGCGGGCGAAGGCGACCACGGCAGGCAGGGGACTGGCAGCCATTGTGAAGCTCAACTTCAAGGAAGATGCAGACTATGCCAGTTTATCCGCGTGGTCGCGCGGCGCATCCTGCCCATCCCGCGGTACCGACCGCTTGCCAGGAACCTCCCCATGTCGCTCGACCACTACCGCCTGCTCGGCCGCTCCGGCCTGCGCGTCAGCCCCATTTCGCTGGGCACGATGACCTTCGGCAACGACTGGGGCTGGGGCGCCGACGAAGCCGAAGCCGGACGCCTGTTCGCGCGCTACGTCGAACGCGGCGGCAACTTCATCGACACCGCCAACACCTACACCAACGGCAGTTCCGAAGCCCTGCTCGGCAAGTTCGCCGAAGGCCGCCGCGACCGCTTGGTCATCGCCAGCAAGTACACCCTCAACCCCTTCCCCGGCGACCCCAACGGCGGCGGCAACCACCGCAAGAACCTGCTGCAGTCGGTGGAGGCCAGCCTGAAGCGGCTGCGCACCGACTACCTGGACCTGCTGTACCTGCACATCTGGGACGACACCACGCCGGTGGAGGAAGTGATGCGCGGCTTCGACGACCTGGTGCGCGCCGGCAAGATCGTCTACGCCGGCATCTCCGACACGCCGGCCTGGCAGGTGGCGCGGATGCAGACCCTGGCCGACCTGCGCGGCTGGTCGCCGCTGGTCGCGCTGCAGATCGAATACAGCCTGGCGCAGCGCACGGTCGAGGCCGAGCTGGTGCCGATGGCCGAGGCGCTCGGGCTGGCGGTGCTGGCCTGGTCGCCGCTGACCATGGGCATCCTGACCGGCAAGTACAGCCGCCAGGACCTGGCCGCGGTGCAGCGCCGCGCCGCGGACGGCCAGGCCGGCGCCGAGCGCGGCGATGCGGCGCATGCGCACGAGATGCTGACCGAGCGCGCGCTGGACATCGCCGACGTGGTCAAGCAGGTCGCCTCGGAACTGGGCCGTTCGCCGGCGCAGGTGGCGCTGGCCTGGCTGCTGCAGCGGCCGGGCGCCGGCGCGATTCCGATCGTCGGCGCGCGCACCCTGGCGCAGCTGGACGACAACCTCGGCGCGCTGGACCTGCAGCTGGACGCGCAGCAGTTGCAGCAGTTGGATGCGGTCAGCGCGGTGGCGCTGCCGTTCCCGCACGCGTTCGTGCGCCTGCCGGTGCCGCGGCAGTTGGTGTCTGGCGGCACCCGCCTGCGGCCGCGCACGCCGGCGATCTGAACCGCGCCGGCAACGCGTGGCCGAACGCGGCACTGACTCTGCGCAAACGCATGCCATGGCATGGTCGGCGCCTGCGCAGATCGCGGCGCGGCGGCGCGTTTGCAGGATCGGACAAGGATCCTGCGCGATCGCGATAACGCACCGCCGCGCCGCGCCCGCATCCTCCCTGCCCCGCGACGACAGCGTCCGCGCTGCGTCTTTTTTCTCCCCCGTCTCCCCCGACTTCCCGACAGGAGCTTCCCGATGCAAACCCGCACCCTCGGCCGCAATGGCCCCCGCGTGTCCGCCCTCGGCCTCGGCTGCATGGGCATGAGCGCGTTCTACGGCGGCCGCAGCGACGACGCCGCCTCGATCGCGGTGATCCACGCCGCGCTGGACCACGGCGTCACCCTGATCGACACCGCCGACATGTACGGCCCGCACACCAACGAAGTGCTGGTCGGCAAGGCCCTGGCCGGACGCCGCGACCAGGCGTTCCTGGCCACCAAGTTCGGCATCAAACTCGACCCCAACGATCCCAGCGTGCGCGGCGTCGACGGCCGCCCCGAGTACGTGCAGGCCGCCTGCGAGGGCAGCCTGCAGCGCCTGGGCGTGGATCACATCGACCTCTACTACCAGCACCGGGTGGACCCGAACGTGCCGATCGAGGACACGGTCGGTGCGATGGCGCGGTTGGTGGAGCAGGGCAAGGTGCGCTTCCTCGGCCTGTCCGAGGCCGCCGCCGGCACCATCAGCCGCGCGCATGCGGTGCACCCGATCACCGCGCTGCAGAGCGAGTACTCGCTGTGGTCGCGCGATCCGGAGAGCGACCAGGTGCTGGACACGGTGCGCGAGCTGGGCATCGGCTTCGTGCCCTATTCGCCGCTGGGCCGCGGCTTCCTGACCGGCGCGATCCGCTCGCCGGAGGACTTCGAGGCCGACGACTACCGCCGCCATTCGCCGCGCTTCCAGGGCGAGAACTTCGCGCGCAACCTGCAGCTGGTGGAACAGGTGCGCACGCTGGCCCAGGCCAAGGGCGTCACGCCGGGCCAACTGGCGCTGGCGTGGGTGCTGGCGCAGGGCGAGGACATGGTGCCGATCCCGGGCACCAAGCGCCTGGCCTACCTGGAAGAGAACCTGGGCGCGCTGCAAGTGACGCTGAGCGCCGAGGACCTCGCGCAGATCGAGGCGATCTTCCCGGCCGACGCCGCCGCCGGCACCCGCTACCCGCCGGCGATGATGGCCACCCTGCAGCGCTGACCCGCTGTTGCGAACCGGCCGCGCCGCGCCTGCGGCCGGCCGACACGCGGCGCGGGCCGATTTGCCCGCGCCGCGCCGGCGTCGCATGATGCCGGACGTGATCTCGTTCATCGTTCCCGCCCACGACGAAGCCGCCCTGATCGGCGACACCCTGGCGTCGCTGCATATCGCCGCCGAAGCCTTGCGGCTGGACTACGAGACCCTGGTCGTCGCCGATGCCTGCAGCGACGACACCGCGCAGATCGCGCGCCGCCATGGCGCGCAGGTGCTGGACGTGCAGTTGCGGCACATCGCCGCCACGCGCAATGCCGGCGCCGCCGCCAGCCGCGGCCGCTATCTGCTGTTCGTCGATGCCGACACCCGCGTCAACACGCCATTGCTGGCCGCGGCGCTGCGCGCGTTGCACACCGGCGCGGTGGGCGGCGGCGCGCAGGTGCAGTTGCTCGGCGCCGTCGCCTGGCACGAACGCGTGGCGCAAGCCGTGTTCGGCTGGCTGTTCCGCCGCACCGGCATCGCCCCGGGCTGCTTCCTGTTCTGCACGCGCAGCGCCTTCGTCGCCGCCGGCGGCTTCGACGAGCGCTACTACGCCGGCGAGGACGTGGCGCTGAGCCGCGCGCTGGCCCGCCACGGCCGCTTCGTGATCCTGCGCGAGCCGGTGCACACCTCCGACCGCAAGCTGCGCAGTTTCAGCAAGCGCGAGCACCTGGGCCTGCTGCTGCAGTTGCTGCGCCGCGGCCGCGGCATGCTGCGCTCGCGCGAGGCGCTCGGCTTCTGGTACGGACAGCGCCGCGGCCGCTAGGCGCGTCGCCCATTGCCGCATAGGCCGCATTGGGCCTGCAAAGCGGTTGCGCCCGACTTGGGCGACTTTCTACTATCGGCAAATGGGCGAGAACAGCAACCTGGCGATCAGGAACGCGGCGATGGCGGACCGGCAGGCGATCGTGGCGTTGCTGGCGGCGCTGGACTATGCCGGAACCGAGGACTTCATCGAGGCGCGCCTGGCGCAGCTGCTGGCGCATCCGGACCAGGCCTTGTTGGTGGCCGCCGCCGGGGACGACGTCGTGGGTGTGTTGTCGCTGCATTTCCTGCCGCAGTTGGCCTTGGCCGGCGACATCTGCCGCATCAGCTATTTCTGCGTGGACGATCGCGCGCGCGGCGCCGGCGTGGGGCAGCGTTTGCTGGCGCAGGGCGAGGCGTTGGCGCGGCTACGCGGCTGCGACCGCCTGGAGGTGCACTGCCATCGCCGCCGCGAACGGGCGCACGCCTTCTACCGGCGGGAAGGCTTCGTCGAAGCGCCGAAATACTTCGCCAAGTCGCTGCATGATTGAGTCGGCTGTCTGAGGCCGCCAGCGACAGACAGCGCCGCGAGTTCCCCAAGAGCGGTTGCCGGCGCCGATCCGCTGGCAGTACGCTGCGCCCCCTTTGCCCGAGCTTTGGCGATGACCGTCGAACCCAGCAGGCCCATCGCGGTGCGCATCCTCGGCACGGGCGACTATCTGCCGGCGCGGCAGGTGGCCTCGGACAGCTTCGACCGGCGCTGGGGCAAGCCCGCCGGCTGGACCCTGCGCCATGCCGGGGTCGGCGTGCGCCACTACGCCGGCGCCGAGGAACCGGCCTCGCTGATGGGCGAACGCGCCGCGCGCGCGGCGCTGGCGGCGGCGCAGCTGGAACCGGGCCAGGTCGATTGCGTGATCTCCGCCTGCAGCCTGATGGAGCAGGCGATCCCGTGCAGCGCCGCGTTGCTGCATGCGCGGCTCGGCCTGCAGGGCAGCGGACTGGCCGCGTTCGACGTCAACGCCACCTGCCTGAGCTTCATCGCCGCGCTGGACCTGGCCGCCTGCGCAATCGCCGCCGGCCGCTACCGGCGCGTGCTGATCGTATCCAGCGAGATCGCCAGCGTCGGCCTCAACGGCGAGGACATGGACACCGCGCCGCTGTTCGGCGACGGCGCCGCGGCGGTGGTACTGGGCGCGGACAGCGGCGACAGCGGTTCGCAGTTGCTGGCCGCGCACCTGGAAACCTATTCCGAAGGCATCGAGCATTGCCGGGTCCGCGCCGGCGGCACCCGCCTGCGCCTGGAACACGGCGTGGAGGCGTTGCGCGCCGGCTCGCTGTTCGAAATGAACGGCCGCGCCACCTACCGGCTCGCCGCCGCGAAGTTGCCCGGGTTCCTGCAGCGGCTGCTGGACAAGGCCGACGTCGACCTGGAGCAGTTGCAGCGGATCGTGCCGCACCAGGCCAGCGCCAAGGCGCTGCGGCACCTGCAGGTCGCGCTGCGGCTGGCGCCGGACACGCTGGTCAACGTGATCGGCGCGCGCGGCAACCAGATGGCCGCGTCGATCCCGAGCGCGCTGCACCAGGCCATCGCCGACGGCCGCATCGTGCGCGGCGACCTGATCGGCCTGGTCGGTTCCGGCGCCGGGCTGGCGTTCGGCGGCGCGGTGCTGAGGTACTGACATGGCGCGCATCCTCGTCACCGGCGCCTCCGGCTTCATCGGCGCGCACATCGTCCGCGCCCTCGCCGCCGAAGGCGCGCAGGTCCGCGCCAGCGGCCGCAATGCCGCCGCGCTGGCCGCCTTCGCCGGCGATCCGCGCATCGACGTGGTCCGCGCCGAACTGTGCCGCGACGACCTGGCGCCGCTGCTGCACGGCTGCGACGCGGTGATCCACTGCGCCGCGCTGTCCGCGCCGTGGGCCAGCGCCGAGGTGTTCCGCCAGGCCAACGTGGTCGCCACCGAGCGCATGCTCGCCGCCGCGCAGCGCGCGCAGGTGCGCCGCTTCGTGCACTTCAGTTCGCCCAGCATCTATTTCCGCTTCGCCGACCAGTACCAGGTGAGCGAAGAGTTCACCCCGCCGGCGCGCTGGATCGGCGGCTATCCGCAGACCAAGTGGGAAGCCGAGGAGAAGGTGCGCGCCGCCGCCGCGGCCGGGCTGCCGGCGCTGGTGCTGCGCCCGCGCGCGGTGTTCGGTCACGGCGACAACGCGATCGTGCCGCGGCTGCTGGCGGTGGCGCAGCGCGGCCGGTTCCCGCTGGTGCACGGCGGGCGCGCGATGATCGACGTGTGCTGCGTGGAGAACGCGGTGGCCGCGGCGCTGGCCGCGCTGCGCGCCGAGCACGTCGGCGACGGCCGCGCCTACAACATCAGCAACGGCGCGCCGATCGCGGTGCGCGACCTGCTCACAGAACTGTTCGCGGTGCTGCAGCTGCGGGTGCGCCTGCTGCCGGTGCCGCGCGGCCTGGCGCTGGCGCTGGCCACGGTCGGCGAGCAGATCGCGCTGCGCCGGCGCGGGCAACCGGAGCCGCGGCTGAGCCGCTACGGCATCGGCGTGCTCGGCTATTCGCAGACGCTGGACATCGGCCGCGCCCGGCGCGAACTCGGCTACGCGCCGGTGCTGTCCACCGAGGCCGGGCTGGCGGCCCTGGCGCGCAGGTGAGGCGGTCCCGGCCAGCCCATGGCCCGGCCTGCCCGGCATCGCCCGCCGACGCAGGCGTGCGCGCTTTTGCACGCGTGGGAGGCACTTCAGTCCCGACGCGACTTGCCCGCCAAAGCGCCGTGGCCGCAACATCGCCCACGCACCACGCCGCCGGGCGAGGACGCACATGAGCGCACCGACGCTGCAATGGCGGCTGTACGAAGCCGGGCATTGCACCCATCCCGAGCGCGCCACGCGCCGCGGCGCGACGCTGGCGCCGTGCCAGTTCCCGGCGCTGGCGGCGCTGTTGCAGCACCCGGTACACGGCAACCTGCTGTTCGACACCGGCTACTCGCAGCACTTCCTCGATGCCACCGCGCAGTTTCCCGAGCGCCTGTACCGCGTGCTGACGCCGGTGCAACTGGCGCCGGGCCAGTCGTTGCGCGAGCAGTTGGCCCGCGACGGCATCGATGCGGCGGCGATCGACTGGGTCGTGCTGTCGCATTTCCACGGCGACCACGTCGGCGGCGTGGCCGACTTCGCGCAGGCGCGCATCGCCTGCGCGCAACAGGCCTGGGACGACCTGCAACGGCGCGGGCGGCTGGCGGCGTTGCGCGAAGGCTTCCTGCCGGCGCTGCTGCACGGCGCGCGCGAACGCATGCAGTGGTTCGAAGCATTGCCGACCTGTCCGGCACCGGCGGCACTGCGCGGCTTCGGCACGCTGCGCGACCTGTTCGGCGACGGCAGCGTGCTGCTGGTGCCACTGCCCGGGCACGCACCCGGCCACTACGGCCTGTGGTTCGAGGATGCGCACGGACCGGTGTTCCTGGTCGCCGACGCGGCCTGGTCCAGCGCCGCGATCGCCGACGGCACGCCGCCGCCGGCGCTGGTCACCCGCCTGCTCGGCGATCACCGCGTCTATCGCGACACGCTGGCGCGGCTGCATGCGCTGCGCCTGGCCGAACCGGCGCTGCGCATGGTGCCTTCGCATTGCCGGCAATGGCGGCCGGCCGCACGCACAGCGGCCGATGGCTAGCGCACCGGCGGTGCTGATCACCGGCGCGCGCGCGCCGGTGGCGCTGGACCTGGCGCGGCGCTTCGCCGCGCAGGGCTGGCGCGTGCATCTGGCCGACAGCGTGGCCTGCCGCATCTCCGCCTGGTCGCGCGCGGCGACCGCCAGCCATCGCATCGCCCCCGCACGCGACGCGCCGGCCGCCTACGTCGCCGACCTCAATGCGCTGGTCGCACGCCATCGCATCGCGCTGCTGTTGCCGACCTGCGAGGAAGTGTTCTACCTCGCCCGCTACCGTCACGCGCTGCCGGCGCAACTCGACGTGCTGGTGGACGCGTTCGACACGCTGCGCACGCTGCACAGCAAATGGCAGTTCCTGCAGCTTGCGCGCACGCTCGATGCCGACGTGGACGTGCCGGACAGCATGCGGGTGCGCAGCCTGACGCAGGCGCGCGACTGGGCCGGCAGCGCGCCGCTGGTGCTGAAGCCGGAATACTCGCGCTTCGGCGTGCACGTGCGGGTGCATCCACAAGGCCTGCCCGCCGCCGCGCCGCCGCTGCCCGACCAGGGCGACTGGGTCGCGCAGCGCTACTGCGAAGGCGAGGAACGCTGTTCGTACGCGGTGGCGCGCGACGGCGTGCTGCTGGCGCATGCGGTGTACCGGCCGCGCTACCGGCTGCAGCGCAGCTCCAGCTATTACTTCGAGGCCGCGCCGTCGCCGCAGATCGAGCGCTTCACCGCGCAGCTGGTCGGCCAGCTCGGTTTCAGCGGACAGATCTCCTTCGACTGGATCGTCTCGGCGCAGGGCCGCTGCAGCGTGATCGAATGCAATCCGCGCGCGACCAGCGGCCTGCACCTGTTCGCTGCCGCCGACCCACTGGTCGCGGCGCTGGACGGCAGCTGCCGCGATCCGGCGGCGGTGGTACGCCCGGCAGCCACGCGCGCGGCGATGCTCGGCCCGCTGATGCTCGGCGTCGCCCTGCCCGCGGCGCTGCGCCACGGCCAGCTGCGCCGCTGGCGCGACGACTATGCGCGCGCCGACGACGTGCTGGCGCCGCGCGGCGACCGGCGCCCGCTGGCCGGCGCGCTGCGCGACCTGGGCAGCCATGCGCGGCTGGCGCTGGCCCAGCGCTGCACGCTGCGCGAGGCCTCCACCCGCGACATCGAATGGGACGGCGAGGTCCTGCCGCCGCCATGAACGACGACGCCGAGCCCGGTACCGACTACGCCGTGCAAGCGCAACGCTTCGCCGCGCTGCACGCCGGCCGCGATGCGCAAAGCGTAGGCTCCAATCTGTACGCCCGCATCGAGATGCTGCAGGCCGGCACGCTGGCGATGCCGGCGACGGTCAGCGAGGAGCGCGCGGGCAACGCCTGGGTGTGTTCGCCGCGCACCACCTATGCCGACTACGCCGCCGAGGAAGCCGCGCGCCTGCTGCCGCCGGCATTGGCCGCGCCGCTGCGCGGGCTGTGCGGCGGCATCGGCGCGTGGTTGGACTGGGCCCGGATCGACCGCGCGGTCACCCTCAACAACTGGCTGCTGTCCACCAACCTGTATCCGCCGCTGCCGCCCGAAGGACTGGGCGCCCTGCTCGACGCCGCGCGCGCACGCTGGCCGGACCACGCGTTGTGGTTCCGCTCGTTGAACCGGGTGGACACGCCGCATTGGCTGGACGCGCTGCAGGCGCAGGGCTTCACCCTGATCGGCAGCCGCCAGGTGTATCTGTACGAAGACTGGCCGGCGCTGCTGCAGCACCGCGACCTGGCCCGCGACCTCAAGCTCACCGCCCGCACCGACCTGCAGCGCTGCGGCAACGACGCCATCGGCGAGGCCGACTACCCGCGCATCGCCGCGCTGTACGCGCAGCTGTACCTGGACAAGTATTCGCGCTGCAATCCGGACTACCACCCCGAGTTCCTGCGCGCCTGGCACCGCGCCGGACTGCTGCGCTTCGATGGCTTTCGCGACGCGAGCGGCGAACTGGTCTGCATCACCGGCCTGTTCGGCATCGGACGCACGCTGACCGCGCCGATCGTCGGCTACGACCTGCGCCAGCCGCAACGGCTGGCGCTGTACCGCACGCTCACCGCGTGCGGCTTCGAACACGCGCTGCGCCACGGCCGCCGGCTCAACCAGAGCGCCGGCGCGGCCAGCTTCAAGCGCCAGCGCGGCGGCACGCCGGTGATCGAGTACAGCGCGGTGGACGCGCGCCACCTGCCGCTGCGCCGGCGCCAGCCGATCGCCGCGCTCGGCACGCTGACCGAACGCATCGGCGTGCCGCTGATGCGCCGCTATCGGCTGTGAACGGCGTCGCCGGCAGCCACGCCGGTTTGCACAGACGCATGACGAGGGGCGCAGGCGACCAATCAGGTCTGCCCTCAGTTCCGACTCCGATCGCGCAGGGAACTCCCTAAAGATCTTTCCGGCGATGCCGACACTCCTGCATTCGCTCGCAACACGCAGCGATGGGCAACCGACGTTTATCGCAAACCTGTCCCTGCCCTGTAGAGAGACCGCCGCGTCGAAGCTCCACCGCCGGCAAGCTGGCGTATCCGGCGCGTTATGCCCAGGCGGGGGGCCACGTCGCGCCGCCGGCGCATATGTGCTGTTTTATAATGGGCGGCATCAGAATATCGTTTCTGCCGCGGATCGGGGGACCTGTGGAGTGGATCGCGCACCTGGCTCACGCCGGCACGCTGTTGATCGTCAACGCATTGCTGGCGGCCGTGTCGGCGGCGGTGTTCCTTGCCATCCATCTGACGGGACGCAATGCGGCGCCCGTTCGCGGATTGCGGCTGCTCGGCCTGAGCTACGCCACCTTCGCCGCCGGCTTCGGCATCCTGTTGCTGCCGGCGTTGCCGGTGTACAACGCCAGCGTGGGGCTGATCGGCAATCTGACGCTCGATCTGGCCACGCTCTTGACCCTGGTCGCGGTGAACGCCTATCTGCGGCGGCCACTGTTGCAGCTGTGGATCGTGATTCCGGTGGCGCTCATCGCCGCCGCAGAGATTTATTTCCTGCAGCAGGGCGGCGTCAATCTCCGCATCATGGTGATCTGCGGCTGTGTCCTGCGCGGCCTGTTGACGGTCGCCACGGGCGTGGCCCTGTGGCGCTACGCCGACCCGACCGCACGAACCGCGGCGCGCTTCACCGCCGCCTTCCACTTCCTGTGGGCCTTGATGCTGCTGTTGCGGATCGCATGGTGGTCGTTCAACCCGTCCGCGGACACCAGCTACGATCCGACCTCGACCTTCGGGTTGCTCTCGCGCATGGTGCTGACCTCCATCATCACCCCCGGATTCCTGTGGATGCTGACCCGGCAGATGCATGCGGAACTGATTCGCCACGCTTCGCAGGACGCCCTCACCGGCGTCGCCAACCGTCGCGTGATGTGGGACAAGGGCGAATCGGCCACACAGAAGGCGCGCGACAGGAATTCTCCGATCACGGTGCTGATGATCGACGTCGACAACTTCAAGACCATCAACGACCGGCTGGGCCACACCGTCGGCGACCAGGTGCTGGTCGCCATCGCCGACACGCTCGCACGGCACATCCGCAGCCCGGACCTGCTTGCCCGCGTGGGCGGCGAAGAGTTCATGGTGCTGATCCCGCATGGCGACGAATCAGTGGTGCGCGACATCGCCGAGCGCCTGCGGCGCATGGTCGAGCGCCAGGACATCGTGGCCCCGTCCGGCGTACCGGTCGCCTGCACGGTCAGCGTCGGCTACTGCATTTCGGCCCAGGCGCAGGTCGAATGGCAGAAGCTGGTGCTCATCGCCGACCAGGCGCTCTACGCGGCCAAGCGCGGCGGGCGCAACAGGGTGACCGGAACGATCGTCGCGTAGCGTAGCGGACCGGCGGTGTTGCGCGGGTACAAGGGCACACCGCACACCGATGCCTGCACAACGTAATGATCGCTTGCGGCGACGCCAAAACGCAGCGCCCGCCGGCGCGCACGCGCCACATCGGGAACACGCCTCCAGACATCGGCATGCCGCGCATGCGACGCTAGCGGCCATGAACGATTGGCATCCCTCGCTGTACCGACACTGGTTCGCCGTCGCCCGGGCCGACGCGCTGCGCACTCGGCCGCTGGCGGTGACGGTGATGGACCGGCACGCGGCGATCGCGCGCTGCGCCGACGGCAGCCTGCTCGCGCTGGAGGACCGCTGCCCGCACCGGCATGCGCCGCTGTCGGCCGGCTGCGCCACCGGCGACGGACTGGCCTGCCCGTACCACGGCTGGCGCTTCGGCCGCGACGGCGCGCTGCGCGAGATCCCCGGCATGCCGCCCGGGCAGGCGCCGCCGGCGGTGCGGGTGCGCGCCTTCGCCGCGCGCGAACACGACGGATTGATCTGGCTGCGCCCGGATCCCGACGGCGACGCGCACCCGGCGCAATTGGTGCAGGCCTTGCAGCCGCCGTCGCGGCGCTTCCTGTGGCGCACGCGTTGGGAGGCGCACGTGGTCGATGCGCTGGAGAACTTCCTCGACCCGCTGCATACCCACCTGCTGCATCCGGGACTGGTGCGCCGTGGCGGCGCGCGCACCGCGATGCGCGCCTGCCTGCAGACCACCACCGAAGGCTTCCACGTCGACTACGCCGGCGCCGCCGCGCAGAGCGGCTGGCTGTACCGCTTGTTCGAATCGCCGCGCACGCTGGAACGCGCGCACTTCGCCGCGCCGGGCACCGCGCAGATCGAATACCGCTACGCGCGCGGCGGCCGCGTACGGATCAGCCTGCACTTCACCCCGGTCGGCCTGCGCAGCACCGAGGTGTTCGCCAGTCTGCACGTGGACGGGCGCTGGGCGCCGGCATGGGCGGTGCGCTGGCTGGTGTGGCCGCTGCTGCGCAAGGTCGGCGAGCAGGACCGGCGCATGCTCGCGTTGCAAGCGCACAACCTGCAGCGCTTTCCCGGCGCGCGCGGTGCCTCGACCGCGCTGGACCTGGTGCGCGAGCCGCTGCGCCGCTACTGGGACGGCGTGCCGCTGCCGGCACCCGGCGCGCAGCAGTCCGTCGACATCATGCTGTAACCGCGTCGAACGCGCCGAGCGCGTCGATCGCCTGCGCCAACGGCACCGGCCTTCCGATCAGGTAGCCCTGCACGTGGTCGCAGCCATGCGCCCGCAACCACTGCAACTGCTCGGCGCTTTCCACTCCCTCGGCCACCACTTCCAGGCCCAGGCTGCGGCCGAGCGTCAGCAGGGCCTCGCAGATCGACGCATTGCGCGCGTCGCGATGCACGTCGGCGACGAAGCTGCGATCGATCTTCAGCGCATCCAGCGGCAGGTCGCGCAGGTAGGCCATGCTGGAAAAGCCGGTGCCGAAATCGTCCAGCGCCACGCACACGCCGAGCGCGCGCAGCTGCCGCAGCACCTCCAGCGCCTGCTGCGGATGCCGCATCAGGCTGCTCTCGGTCAGCTCCAGGTGCAGGCCGTCGGCGGCCAGGCCGGCCTCGGCGCAGGCCTGTGCCAGGTCCGCGACCAGGTCGCCATCGAAGAACTGCAGCGCCGAGACGTTCACCGCCACCGGCAACCCCGGCCAGCCGTGCGCCGCCAGCTGCCGCCGTGCCTGCGCCGCGGCGCGCATCACCCAGCGGCCCAACGGCAGGATCAGCCCGGTGTCCTCGCACAGCTGGATGAACTGGTCCGGGGCGATGTAGCTGCCGTCGGCCTGCGGCCAGCGGATCAGCGCCTCCAGCAGGCGCGGCGCGCCGCTGTCGGCGCGCACCACCGGCTGGAAATACAGCTCGAATTCCTGCCGCTCGATCGCCTGGTGGATGCGCCCGGCCAGGCGCAGGCGTTCGCCGATGCGCGCGGACATGCTGCGCTCGAAGCGGGCGACGCTGCGCCCGTCGGCCTGCGCCGCGTGCGCCGCCTGCGCGGCGCTGCCGATGGCCTCCTCGGCGCCGGCGGCATCGTCCGGACACAGCGCCACGCCGACATGCGCCTGCAGCTGCTGGGCGAAGTCGCCGCCCTGCACCGGCGTGGCGACCGCCTCGAGCAGCGCCTGCAGCGCCTGCGGCAGCTGCTGCGGATCCAGCACCGCCAGCACGAAGTCCTGCGATGGCTGGTATGCGGTCAGGCCGAAGCGCTCGCCGAGCCCGCGCACGCGCGCGGCCACCGCGCAGCGCACCGCGTCGCCGGCGGCGCGGCCCAGGGTGTCGCCGATCAGCGCCAGGCCGCGCAGCTGCACGTAGGCCACCGCGTAGGCGGCGTGCGGCCGTGCGTTCAGCGCCTCGGCCAGCGCGCGCGGATTGAGCAGGCCGGTGGCGACGTCGTGGCTGGCGCGGAACGCGAGTTCGCGCTCGTAGGCCAGGCGCTGGCTGACGTCCTCGGCCAGGATCAGCCGCGCCGGCGCGCCGCCGAACTCCAGGTCGGCGCTGTGGATGCGCACCGACAGCAGGCTGCCGTCCTTGCGCCGGTGGGTCCAGATGCTCGGCTCGTCGAAGCCTTCGCGCGGCTTGCGCACGTCCGCCAGCAGCCGCTCGGCGTCGCTGGCCGGTCGCAGGTCGAGCAGGGTCATCGCCAGGAACTCGTCGCGGCTGTAGCCGTACTGGCGGATCGCGGCCTGATTCACTTCCAGGAAGCGCAGGCTGTCCACCGCGAACAGCCAGAACGGCAGCGGGTTGCGTTCGAACATCAGCCGGAATTGGCGCTCGGCATCGATCAGCCGCGCCGCCACCTCCAGCCGCTCGCTCACGTCCTGCACCGCACCGGTCATGCACATCCCGTCGCGCCCATGCACCAGCGCGCCGCGCGCGGCCAGCCAGCGCAGGCGCCCGTCCGGCATGTGCATGCGGTACACCGCGTTGTACTCGCCAAGCCCTTGCAGCGCGTCCTCATAGCTGCGCGCCACCCGTGCGCGGTCGTCGTCGTGCACCCGGGCCAGGAACGCGTCGACCGTCATGCTCATCCGCGGCAGCCCCAGCATCGCCCCGGTCGGCTCGGACAGCAGCAGCTGGCGCTGGTCGGTGTCGATCTGCCAGGTGCCGATGCCGCCCATCTCGTGGGCCAGGCGCAGGTCCTCGTCGCCGCGGCGCAACCGTTGCAGCAGGTGCCGCTGGCGGTGCTCGGCGCGGCGCAGGCTGCCGAGCAGGTAGGTGAACCCGGCCAGGTACAGCAGGTACACCGCACTCGCGCCGCCGGCGAACCACCACCAGCCGGCCAGCGCCTCGCGCACCGACAGCCCCGCCACCGCCAGCAGCGGATAGTCGCGCCCGCCGCTGATCGCCACCATCCGCGCCTGCTGGCCGAACACCGCTGCGCGCATGCCCAGCGCCAGGCCCTGCGGTTGCGACCGTGCCAGGCCCGGCGGCAGCTGCACGCGGCCGCCGGCGGCCGGACCGCTGGCGGCCAGCAGCAGGCCGTGGGCGTCGATCAGGCCGACCACGCCGTCGTGCCCGGTATCGAAGCCGGCGACGATCTGTTGCAGCGCCGCGACCCGCCAGCGCGCCAGCACCCAGCCGCCGGAGGCCAGCGGCAACGCCAGGCGCACCACCGGCTCGCCGTCGGCGGTGCGCTGCAGCGGCCCGACGAACACGCCCGCGCTGCCGCGCTGCGCCTGCTGCGTCCACTGGCGCACGCTGGGATCGCCCGCGCCGCCGAGCCAGCGCGCACCCTGCGCATCCAGCAGCGCCACGCTGTGCAATTCCGGATGCCGCGCCAGCAACCCCTGCAGCGAGGCCTCGACCAGCGCCGGCGCATGTGCCGGGGTCTCCGCGCGCAGCGCCTGCGCGTTCGCCGCCTCGCCGCGCAGCGCTTGGCCCAAGGTGTCCAGCTTCACCTGCAGCAGGCGGTCGGCGCCGGTCGCCAGCGCCAGGCTCTGCCGCTGTGCGGCCGCCAGGCGGTTGTCGCGGTCCTGCACCAGCACGTAGGCCAGCGCACCGGCCAGCACCACCGCCAGCAGCAGGCCCCACACCAGGATCGCATGCAGCGGCGCGCGCAACGCCCGCCGCAGGCGGTGCCTGAAGCGCAGGTCGCGCGTCTTGTCGGTGGCGGAGAAACGGTGCGGCATAGGTCGTCTTTAGAGCGGCACGGCGGCCGCGATCTTGACCGGCCAGGAGCCGTGCATCCGGACTGCGCACGCGCATTCCCGTTCATCTTCCGCAACGGCCGGACCGTACCTAGCCGGGCCAGTGCGCCAGTTGCTGCGGCGCGATCCCCACCCGCCGGCAGGCGCGTTGCGCGATGCCGTCGCTGAGCGCCACCCGGAACAGCGGCGCCAGCCCTTGCAGCATCCGCGCCGAAGCCGCCGCGTGCAGGCCTTGCAGGCGTCCGCGTCCAAGCATCGCCGTGGCCCACGGCGGCAGCAGCGCCGCGCCTGCGCCCAGGAACAGGTCGCGCGACAGCCCCGCGGCGGGCACCGGCAGGCGCAGCGAGGACAGCACCGCCAGCACTTCGCGCGAGCGCGCGTCCACCCGCAGCTGCGGACGCACCTGGGCGAAGTACGCCAGCACTTCGCGCTCGGACGACGGCACCGCCTGCGCGCCCAGCGCCTCGGCCACGCGCCGCACCTCGTCGTAGTAGCGATCGGCGATGGCCGGCGGCACCGCGCGGCAGTAGCGGCGATAGCCCTGCAGGAAACCGTAGGCCTCGGTGACGTGCACCCAGGTGAGCAGCGCCGGATCGTCGGCGGCATAGGCGCGGCCATCGGGCGTGTGGCCGCGGATCCGCGCGTGGATCGCGCGTACCCGCTGGATCAGGCGTTGCGCCTCGGCCAGCGGCGCATAGCTGGTGGCGGCGACGAACTGGGTGGTGCGGCGCAGGCGCCCGACCAGGTCCTCGCGGAAATTGGAATGGTCGTAGACGCCGGCCAGCGCCAGCGGATGCAGGGTCTGCAGCAGCAAGGCGCACAGGCCGCCGGAGAGCATGCCGGGGAACTCGGCATGGATGCGCCAGGTGACGCTGTCCGGGCCGAACAGGCCGGCGTCGCCGTGTGGTTGATCGTAGTCGATGCCGCTATGGCCACGCGGGAACGCGCCCAGCACCCAGCGGCGGATCTGGGCGGAAGCCGGGGCGGTGAGCGTACGCAGCATGGCGGTCATCGGCACATGGTAGCGAGCGGCGTGCATGCGCCGCGCAAACCGCATGCCCGCGTTGGCGACGTCGCACGCAATGCAGCGGCCGCCGGGGGCTGCGCGTGCCGCGCCGCAGCCGGTGCGGCGGCGCGGCGCTGCGACGGCCGCATGTGCGACCGCAGCATGGCAATTGCGGCCACTGTGCTAGAAAGAACCTGCCTCAAGATCGCCAGCGGCATCGTCGTTCGTCACCGTATCTGCAAGGAGCCTGTCATGATCGCTTTGTTCAAGGGGTTGGGGTTGTTGCTGGAGGACAACGCGCTGCACCAGCGCTCGTTCCCCGAACAGGTCGCGCATTGGCAGCACAAGAGCGAAGCGCAGCTGCGCTCGGAAGTGGACCTGCTGGCCAAGGCCAAGCAGCAGTGGCTGGTGGCCTCGATCGTCGGCTGGCAGGCGATCTCGCTGGTGATCCTGGGAGTCATCACCAACCAGTTGTGGCAGCACGACTACCACGTGACCTTCTCCCGCATCGTCATCGTGTTCAGTTCGTGGGTCGCGATCCTGTTCGTGATCTGGTTCATCGCCAACATGTTCGACCGCACCGCCGGCTTCGAGCGCTGGCTCACCGCGTTCAACAGCCGCGAGCCGCTGACCGTCGATGCCGACACGGTGGAGTGCGTAGCCGATGCGCTGAACATGGCGCGCAAGTATCCGGAGATCCTCGAGTACAAGCGCGAGGTGGTCGCCAACCGCGAGTTGCGCCACGAGGACATCCGCATCATGCGCGAGATGGGCCGCATCCGCCTGCACGCCGAACTGGTCGCCGCGCTGATCCAGTTCGAAGGGCTGCCGCCGGGCGGCCAGACCGGCGTGTTCCGCGTCGCCGGCTGAGCCGGCTGCGTCGCACCGTTACTGCACGACGCGTCTCAACTAGGCGCATCGCCCTCCGCAACGGAGGGCGGGCGCAATCATCGTAGTGGGCATGTCGGCGCGCCGTGCGCGGCGACAACGCTACACCGATGCCCGTTGTCCGCACCCCATCCAGGTTCTTGCCGCCGCGGCCGTTGGCGGCCCGCATGCGCACCGGTGACGTGCGCATCTATGGCATGCCAACGCACCGCAAGTCGTCGTGCGCCGCCTCGCCCGTGGCCGCCACTGCCCGTAGCGATACTCCTGCGTCTCCCGGATAAAGCGTTCGGGTCGCGACGATGGCGCCAGCCTGCGCGGCGCCTGCACCGGAGGCCGCCCGCCGCGCCGAGCGCCGGCGCTTCGCAAATGCCTCTTCGCGAAATATAATCATTCTCGATTAGCCCTCCCCGCCTCCACTCCACGGTTCCGATGAAACTGCATCCCCTTCCGCTCGCCTGCCTGCTCGGCATGGCGGCTTCCACGGCTGCGCGCGCGGCCAACGCGACCGACGCCATGCAGGCCACCGCGCTGCCCGCGGTGCAGGTCCGCGCCGAGGTCGACACCGGCTTCCGCAGCACCGCGCCGGCGCAGTCCGACAAGTCGGACGCGCCGCTGGCGCAGACCCCATTCTCGATCACCGTGGTGCCGCGCGCGCTGCTGGACAGCCAGCAGGCGCAGACTCTGGCCGATGCGCTGCACAACGTGTCCGGCGTGGTCGCCAACACCTTCGGCCGGCGCGGCTGGGACGACCTGATCATCCGCGGCCAGACCGCCTCCGACTCGCTGTTCGTCGATGGCCTGCGCACCGCCGCCAACAACCGCGTCGCCGAGCAGCTGTTCGGCATGCAGCAGGTGGAAGTGCTGAAGGGGCCGGCCTCGCTACTGTACGGCCAGGTGCTGCCCGGCGGGCTGGTCAACCTGGTCAGCAAGCGCCCCGCGCGCACGCCGCTGCGCCGCGCCGAACTGGGCGTCGGCAGCGACGGCCTGCAGCAGGGCAGCGTCGACCTGAACCAGCCGCTGTCGGCCAACGGCAAGGTCGCGCTGCGCCTCAACGGCCTGGCGATGAATGCGGACGACCCCACCGACCACGTGTATTTCCGCAGCCGCTGGATCGCACCGTCGCTGTCGCTGGACCTGGGCGAACGCACCGACTTCGTGCTGTTGACCAGCTACCAGGAACGCGACTACATCCGCCAGCAGGGACTGCCCTGGGAAGGCAGCGCCGACGCCAATCCGAACGGCAGGATCGACCGTTCGCTGTTCACCGGCGAGCCGACGCAACCGCCGTACCACAGCCACCAGAGCCGCGTCGGCTACGTGCTGGACCACCGCTTCGACAACGGCTGGACCCTGCACCACGCGGCGCGCTGGCAGGCATTCGGGCTGGACGGTTTCTTCATCGCCAACAACGGCCTGGCCGCCGACCTGCGCACGCTACGCCGCACCGCCACCGACCAGCACTACGACGGCCGCACCTGGGTGCAGGACACCTACCTGCAGCGCGGCCTCGCCACCGGCGCCTGGCAGCACACGCTGACCGTCGGCGTGGACGCGTTCAAGACCTGGGAATGGAACGTGCAATCCACCTGCCGGGTCGGCACGCTGAACGTGTACGCGCCGGTCTACGGCGGCGCCATCGCCTGCCCGGCCACGCCCAGCCGCGACAATCTCAGCGTGGTCGCCTCCGGCGGCCTCTACCTGCGCGACCGCATCCAGTTCGCGCGCGACTGGCAGCTGCTGCTGGGCCTGCGTCACGACCGCAGCCGCAACCGCAGCGAGGACCATCTCACCGGCGTGGACGCGCGCAACGACGCCAGCGCCACCACCGGCTCGGCCGCGCTGATGTTCGATGCCGGCGGCGGACTGCATCCCTATGCCAGCGTCGCCACCTCGTTCTTTCCCAACGTCGGCACCGACGCGCAGGGCGCGCAGTTCGACCCCGAGCGCGGCCGCCAGGTGGAGCTGGGAGTGAAGATGGAACTGGACGCCGGCACCAGCCTGAGCATGGCGCTGTACGACCTGCGCCGGCGCAACGTGCTGCAGGCCGATCCGCTCAACGACGGCTACAGCATCGCGGTCGGCGAGCAGCGCAGCCGCGGCGTGGAGCTCAACGCCGCCGCCGACCTGGGCAGTGGGGTCAGCCTGTTCGCCGGCTATGCCTACACCGACGCGGTGGTGACCGACGACGGCGCGCAACGCGTCACCACCGTCGGCGACCGCCTGTACAACGTGCCCAGGCACAGCGGCTCGCTGTGGCTGCAGTACGCGCCGCACGGCGTGGACGACGGCTGGACCTTCAGCGGCGGCGGCCGCGCCGAAGGCGAGAAGACCGCCTACGGCCACCGCATCCCCGGCTACGTGGTGTTCGACGCCGGCCTGGCCTACCGCCAGGGCCACTGGCGCTACGCGCTGAACCTGAAGAACGCATTCGACCACGACTACTACAGCGGCGGCCTGCAGCGCGCGGTGGCGCTGGGCGACCCGCGCACGCTGCTGTTCTCGGTGGGCGTGGATTACTAGCGCCCCGTTTGCTTTGCAAGCAACTCAGCGGCCCCGCGACATGTCGGGGCTGAAGCCCCTCCTACAGTGCACCCAGCTCGTCGTCGCGAGCTCCTGCATAGCCCGCGAGCTTCTGTAGGAGCGGCTTCAGCCGCGACGAACGAAGCCATCCAGCTATCCGACCTCGAAAGCAGTCGGGACTGAAGTCCCTCCCACAGTGCACCCAGCAGGCTCGCCGCAATTCCTTGTGGGAGCGACTTCAGTCGCGACGAGCGGAGCCGTCCGATTGCCAGGCCTCATGAAGCGATCGCGACAGATGGACCCAAAAAGATCGATATCGCAGCGACTTCGGCAACCTGTCGCGGCTGAAGCCGCTCCTACAGTGCACCTGGCGAGTCGGCCGTTTGCTTCCTGTAGGAGCGGCTTCAGCCGCGACGAACGAAGCCATCTGCTGTCCGGCTTCGGAAGCAGTCGGGACTGAAGTCCCTCCCACAGTGCACCCAGACGGCTCACCGCAGGCCACTGTGGGAGCGACTTCAGTCGCGACGAGCGGAGCCGTCCGATTGCCAGGCCTCATGAAGCGATCGCGACAGATGGGCCCAAAAGATCGATATCGCAGCGGCTTCGGCAACCTGTCGCGGCTGAAGCCGCTCCTACAGTGCACCCAGCGAGTCGGCCGCTTGCTTCCTGTAGGAGCGGCTTCAGCCGCGACGAACGAAGCCATCTGCTGTCCCGCTTCGGAAGCAGTCGGGACTGAAGTCCCTCCCACAGTGCACCCAGTAGGCTTGGTGCAAGTCTTTGTGGGAGCGGCTTCAGCCGCGACGACGAAGCATCCAGCTATCCGGCTTTGGAAACAGTCGGGACTGATGAGCGGACTCTGACCCGCGACGGTATCGGCAACTGCCCCCTCGACGTCGGCCGCCACTCACCCCTGCGCGCACGGCTGCCCCGCCGCCGGGGTCTCGGGCGCGACGCACTGGCCGAAGTCGCGCGGCAGGCCGGGGACGTCGCGGCGCTGGCCGACCTGCAGGTCGAACTCCTGCAGCACGCGCGGCGCGCACGACGCTGTCGCCGTGCCGCTGCCGGCAGCCGCGTCCGGCGCCGCGCAGGCGGCATAGACCTGGTAGTGGCAGTGCCCGCTGCGGCTGTCGACGCAGCGGAACGTGGCCAGCCCGCCGCGGTAGGTGGTGCGGCTGAAGATCACCGCCACGCCGCGCTCGCTGGTATGCACCACGGTCTCGCGGTGGGCGTCGGTGGACAGGTCGAGGTTGGCGTGGCCCTGGCAGCCGGCGAGGCTGAGCAGGCACGACCACAGCGCGGAGAGCAGACGCATGGCGAATTCCTTGTTCCAGTGCGAAAAGGCGAAAACGCGGCGCTTACATGCCGCGGAACAGACTCATGTACGGCTGGCTGACGGTCAGCACTTCGTCGCGGTGGCGCAGCTTCATCCGGCCCTTGCCGGTGTCGTCGCGGACCACCGAGGCCACCGCCTTCAGGTTGACGATGGTGGAGCGGTGGATCTGCCGGAACGCGGCCGGGTCCAGCACGTCCAGCAGTTCGCGCAGCGGCGTGCGCAACAACGCCTCGCCGTCGCGGGTCAGCACCGTGGTGTACTTGTTGTCGGCCTGGAAATAGACCACGTCGTCGAGCAGGATCAGCCGCGTCTCGCGACCGCTGTTGGCGGTAATCCAGGCCAGCGGCGGCGGCGCCGAGGGCGACGGCGGACGCTGCCCAAGACGCTGCAGCAACGCATCCAGCACTGCCACGTCCGGCCCCTGCGCGGCGCGCGCCTGCAGCCGCTGCACGGTCGCCAGCAGGCGTTCGCGCGCGATCGGCTTGAGCAGGTAGTCCACCGCGCCCTGCTCGAACGCGTCGATCGCGTACTGATCGTAGGCGGTGACGAACACCACCTGGGTGCGCGGGCTCAGTTCGCCCAGCGCGCGCGCCACTTCGATGCCGCTCAGGCCGGGCATGCGGATGTCCAGGAAGGCCACGTCCGGCTGGTGCTCGGCCAGGCGCTCCAGCGCGCTGGCGCCGTCCTCGCACTCGGCGACGATGCGCAGCTGCGGCCAGACCTCGCCGAGCAGCGCGACCAGCGCGGTGCGCAGCAGTTCCTCGTCTTCGGCGACGATCGCATCAACCATGTCGCGCTCCTGCCGGCAGCGGCGGCGGGACCGGCGACGGCGACGGCGCTTGCCATTGCGGCGGACACGGCAAGGTGATCGTCGCGGCCACGCCGCTGGGGAAGTTGGACACGATCGCGAACGTGGCCGCGCCGGCATAGGTCAGGCGCAGGCGCTCGCGCAGGTTCTTCAGGCCGATGCCGGTGCCGCTGGACTGACTGTTGAAGCCCAGGCCGTCGTCGGCGACGGTGATGGTGACGTGGTCGTCGAAGGCGCGCGCCAGGATCCAGACCGTGCCGCCGCCGGGCTTGGGTTCCAGGCCGTGCTTGATCGCGTTCTCCACCAGCGTCTGCAGCATCATCGACGGCAGCGCCAGGCTCTTCATCGCCTCCGGCACCTGTACTTCCAGCTGCAGCCGCGCACCCATGCGGATCTTGAGGATCTCCAGGTAGGCCTGGGTGCGTTCGAGTTCCTCGCCGAGCGAACTCAGCGCGTCCTCGGCGCTGGGCAGCGAGCGGCGCAGGTACTGGATCAGGTAGCCGAGCATCAGGTCGGCGCGCGGCGGATCGGTGCGCGCCAGCACCTGCGCGCTGGCCAGCGTGTTGTACAGGAAGTGCGGTTCGACTTGCGCGTGCAGCAGGTTCAGCCGCGCCACGGTCAGTTCCTGCGCGGTGGCCGCCTGCGCGGCGGCGGCCTGTTCGTCACGGCGCAGTTCGGCGACGCGGCGCGCCACCGCGCGGCTCAGCGCCTCGGCGTTCTCGTAGTTGCTGCCTTCGTCGACGGCGAACAGGTCGATCCAGGCGCTGGCGTCAGGCTCCAGCAACAGGATCAGGCTGCTGCTGCCGGCGCCGGGGGTCAGCGTCGCCAGCACCTGGTTGCGCTTGACCGCGAAGCGCGCGGCCAGGTTCCAGCGCGACGGCTTGCGGCCGTTGTACGGATCGATGCGGCGCACTTTCGCGCGCACCTGCAGGCTGTCGGCGGCGCTCTCGATCTCTTCCACCCGCGGCAGTTCGCGCACCGCCGCATCGACCAGCGCGAACGCCTCGCGGGTGTCCAGTGGGATCTCGATCTGGCGCCGCTGGCGGCTGGACAGGCTGGCGGTGTCCAGGCGCCCGGCGATCAACCAGACCCGGCGCAGGTGGGTGATGCCGGCGACCAGCGCCGACAGCATCAGCAGCATCGCCAGCAGGCCGAAGAACCAGCCGGGCCGGTCTTCCATGCCGTAGAACAGGCCGCTCCAGACGAAGCCGGCGACGATTACGGCGGCCGCCCAGGCGCACAGCAGGCGGATGATCAGGGACACGCTGGAAAACATGGCGGCGGGGATCGGTGACATGCGGCGAGCATAGCCGCGGCGGCGCGGGCCGCCAGTCCCCTTGCGACGAAACCGCGCCGACGCGGACGAGGCAGCGGATCGGCGGAGCGAAACATGGCGCTGGCGAGGCTTCGGGGGCGTCCCGCGACCGCAGCGCACGACGGGACCGAGCCGTGCTGCACAGCGACCGCCTGCCCTGTCGCTGTGGCTGCGCCCAGCGAAGCCTGCGCCAGCGCAGGCGCAGGACGCATACCGCAAGCAAGCGGTGTTGGCGACGCGAGCGCACGCGCTCGCTTAAACTTCGCCGTCACGATCAGGAGCCCGGCATGCACCGACGACACTTTCTGCGCAGCGGCGCACTGGCCGCCGCCACGCTCGGCGCCGGTCCCTTGTTCGCACGTACGCAGCGCGACGCCGCGCTGCCGCGGCCAGCGCCGACCCTGCCGGTCCTGCCGGCGGCGCCCGCCCCCGCCGCGTTCGCGCCGCCGTCGCCATTGGCGCCGATCCGCGCCAGCGCCGACCGCATCGTCGCGCTGCACGCGTGCACGCGGCCGTTCCGCGCGCAGGGGCCGCGCATCGAGGCCGAGCGCATCGGCCGCAAGACCGTGATCCACAACTACGGCCACGGCGGCAGCGGCTGGTCGCTGTCGTGGGGCTCGGCGGCGATCGCCACGCAACTGGCGCGCGCCACCGGCCAGCCCGAGCTGGCGGTGATCGGCTGCGGCGCGATCGGCCTGACCACCGCACTGGTCGCGCAGCGCGCCGGGCTGCGCGTGCGCATCTATGCAAAGGAGCGGCCGCCGGAAGTGCGCTCCTCCTTCGCCACCGGGGTGTGGTCGCCGGATTCGCGGGTGTGCACCAGCGCCTACGCCACGCCCGAATTCGGGCGACGCTGGGAACAGATGGCGCGCACTTCGTTCGGCATGTACCAGAACCTGCTCGGCCTGCCCGGTGACCCGATCGAGTGGCGCGACGGCTACGTGCTGTCCGACGTGCCGTTCGACCAGCCCAACGGCCATGGCGGCAACGGCGAACCCGACTATCCAGCGCTGGAGGCGCAGTATCTGGCCGACCTGGGCCCGCGCTCGCAGCCGCTGACGGCGAGCCAGCATCCGTTCCCGGTGGCGCACGTGCGCCGTTACACGCAGTTGGTGTTCAACATCAGCGCCTATGCGCGGCTGCTGCTGGACGACTTCCTCGCCGCCGGCGGCGAGATCCAGACGCGCGAATTCGAAAGCCCGCGCCAGTTCGCCGAGCTGCGCGAGAAGACCCTGGTCAACGCCACCGGCTACGGCGCGCGCGCCCTGCTCGGCGACGACAGCCTGGTGCCGGTGCGCGGACAGACCGCGCGGCTGGTGCCGCAGCCGGACGTGACGTACGGGCTGGTCTATCGCGGCCACAACCTCAACGTGGTGCCGCGCCGCGACGGGATCCTGGTGCAGGCGCAGGCCGACGGCGACTTCGGCAATGCCGACGCCACTCCGGATCGGGCCGCGTCGGAGGCGGCGGTGGCGCGACTGGCCGCCCTGTTCGCGTAAAGGGCATCGCGTCGCCAGCCTCGCCATGGCGGCCGCGGCTTCGCTGCATCGAAAAGCTCCGACGCATCGGTCGACGGACATGCCGTCTGCGCCGCAGCGCAGCGGGTTGGTTCGCTTGCCACGCCGCGGCGGTGTCGGCTTCGCTCGCCGAAGCTTCAGCGCGCTCCGCATACGCCGCGCCTGCGCTTCGTTGGTGACAGCACGCCGATGCGGCGCTACGCCTTGCTACCGCCTCCGCGACTGGCCAGCATGCGCGGTGCGCGCTACAGCCGGCTGACGCTGCGGATGCGGATGTCGTCGCTGTCCACGCCGTGCCGCTGCGCGGCCTGCGCGCGCAACCGTTGCAGCAGCCGAACCGGGTCCAGCGGCTCACCGCTGTCCCAGCTGTGCGCCAGCGTGCCCCAAGCCACGCGCTGGCCGAAGCTGTAGGCGTCGTAGTCGGCCAGGTAGTGCCGCGCAGGCTCAGGTGCCGACGTGCACATCGCCTTCGTAGCCGTTGCAGCCCAGGTGTTCCAGCGCGATCGACAAGGCCAGCGCGTAGCTCTGCGCGCAGTAGCCGCCGACCTGCCCCACGCGCTGCCGCGAGACCACGCACAGGCAGGGTTCGCGCTGGTCGCAGGCATCGTCGTGCACTTCCACGTACGGCCGGCCGAGTTGCGCGACCGCGGCGGCGGTGGCGGCGCTGTCCGAGCACGCGCCCGGATCCAGCAGCAGCATCTCCACCCGCGCCGCATCGGCCTGGGCCAGCGCCTGCAGCAGTTCGGCCTCGCTGGCGCAGCCGCGCACCGCCAGGGTCTTGCCGGCACGCCCGGCATGCGCAAGCAATTGCCGCAGCACCGGCGGCGCGATGCGCGCCGGGCGGCCGCGATGGCCGGCCACGCAGTCCGGGCCGCGCAACAACAGGATCGACATGGCGGCGCCCTCAGTTGGCCAGCGCGGCGCGCGCGCCAAGCCGGCGCGCGGCCACGCCCAGCGCGATCGCGTAGCTGTCGGCGAGCGCGCCGTTGGCGATCACCGTCAGCAGCGGCGCGTGGCGCGGATGCAGCAGCGGCTCCAGCGCCTGCGCGCTGGCGTCGTGCATCTCGATGTACGGATGGCCGAGCGCATCAAGCGCCTCGCGCAGGTGCGCGCCGTGCTCGGCCAGGTCCGCGGCCGGCAACTCGCCGGAATCCAGCAGCACCAGCTCGGTCTCGTCGTGCGCGCCCTGCCGCAGCCGCGCCACGATCTGCGCCGCATCGGCGCAGGCCACCGGCACCACATGCGCACCGGACGCGCCAGCCAGGCGTCGCGCAACGGCAATGGCCGGCGCATCGCGATGCGGGCCCTGGATCAGCAGAATCGACATGGAAGACATCCAACGGAAAGGACGCTGCAGACTCTAGGCGCGTGCCGCATAAGCGCGCCATTCCGGCCTGGCGCTGCGACGTAAAGCTTGCGTAAGAATGAAGCCGGGACCAGGGACCGGGGACCAGGGACCCGAAGAACGGAAGTCGGTAATGCCCCAGATGCGGCGACGCGCTCTTCCGGGTCCCTGGTCCCCGGTCCCTGGTCCCGACTCCAAGCCCCCTGCAGCCGTGCGACAGCCGGCCGCATCTGCGATCATCCGCGGTTTCCCGCAGCACGCGCCGCCTGGAACAGCCCATGACCCAAACCGCCCTGCGCCGCGATGTCGGCCCATTCGCCCTGATGCTGACCGGCCTGGGTTCGATCATCGGCTCTGGTTGGTTGTTCGGCGCCTGGCGCGCCGCTGGGCTGGCAGGCCCCGGCGCGGTCTGGGCCTGGCTGCTGGGCGCGGCGATCGTCACCACCATCGCGCTGGCCTATGCCGAACTGGGCGCGATGTTCCCCGAATCCGGCGGCATGGTCCGCTACAGCCATTATTCGCACGGCTCGTTGGTCGGTTTCATCGCCGGCTGGGCCAACTGGATCGCGATCGTGTCGGTGATCCCGGTGGAGGCCGAGGCCTCGGTGCAGTACATGGCCTCGTGGCCGTGGCAGTGGGCGCAGGACCTGTACATGCAGCAGCCCGGCGGCGCCGGCGAATTGTCGGTGCCCGGCCTGTACATCGCCGCGGCGCTGGTGCTGGTGTATTTCCTGCTGAACTTCTGGAGCGTGAAGCTGTTCGCGCGCTCCAACAGCCTGATCACCGTGTTCAAGCTGGTGGTGCCGGCGCTAACCGGCATCGCGCTGATCGCCAGCGGTTTCCACCGCGGTAACTTCAGCGTCGGCCTGCATGGCGGTGCGCATGTGATCGATTTCGCCGCGGTGCTGACCGCGGTGGCCACCGCCGGCATCGTGTTCAGCTTCAACGGCTTCCAGAGCCCGGTGAACCTGGCCGGCGAAGCGCGCAATCCGGGGCGCAGCATCCCGTTCGCGGTGCTGGGGTCGATCGCGCTGGCCACGGTGATCTACCTGATCCTGCAGGTAGCCTACATCGGCGCGGTGCCGCCGGAGCTGCTGGCCAAGGCCGGCTGGCACGGCATCGATTTCCGCTCGCCGTTCGCGCAGCTGGCGATCATCGTCAACCTGCACTGGCTGGCGATGCTGCTGTACGTGGACGCGTTCGTCAGCCCCAGCGGCACCGGCATCACCTACACCGCGACCACCGCGCGGATGATCTACGGCATGGAGCGCAACGGCACGCTGCCGGCGGTGCTGGGCAAGCTGCATCCGCACTGGGGCGTGCCGCGCCCGGCGATGTTCTTCAACCTGGCGGTGTCCTACCTGTTCCTGTTCTTCTTCCGCGGCTGGGGCACGCTGGCGGCGGTGATCTCGGTGGCCACGATCATCTCCTACCTGACCGGCCCGATCAGCGCGATGGCGCTGCGCCGCCACGCGCCGGAGATGCACCGTCCGCTGCGCATCTTCGGCCTGCCGGTGCTGGCCGCCACCGCCTTCGTGCTGGCCACCGAACTGCTGTACTGGGCGCGCTGGCCGCTGACCGGCGAGATCATCGTGCTGATGCTGGTGGCGCTGCCGGTGTACGCCTACTACCAGCACCGCCAGGGCTGGAAGGATTTCGGCAAGCACCTGCGCGGCGCCAGCTGGCTGATCGCCTACCTGCCGACCATCGCGCTGCTGTCGTGGGCCGGCAGCACCACCTTCGGCGGGCATGGCTACCTGTCCTACGGGCCGGATCTGGCCGTCGTCGCGGTGGTCGCGCTGGGCTTCTATTTCTGGGGCGTGCGCGCCGGCTGGCGCACCCCGTCGCTGCAGCAGGCCAGCGCCGGCTGAGGCCGGCGTCGGCGCGGGTCAGCGTAGCGCCTGCAGCAGGCGCGAGACCAGCGTGGCGCCGACGAATCCCGGCAGGCTGCACAGCAACGCCATGCTGACGGTCTCGATGGCATCGCGCTGCATGTCCAGCACCGCGAACGCGATGCCGAGGCAGAGCAGGGACGACAGGAACCCCACCAGGCCGATCCGCGCATGCGCGCGCCAGCCGCGCAACCGTGGCCAATACCACGCGGCGGTCGCGCCGGTCAGCAAGGCCGGCAACGCGCCGAACAGATAGGAAACCAGCGCGATCGCCAGCGCGACCAGCAGCGCATTGCCGGACGGCAGGCTGCTTCCCAGCGATCCGATCAGCAGCAACGGCGCCGCCACCAGGAACGTGCCCAGCGGCGGACCGGCGATCAGGAACGCCAGCACCACGCCGGTGCGCACCAGGCCCGGATGCAATGGATCGATGGCATCGGGGGTGGCGGCCGGATCGTCGCCTTGCGGCATATCGGGGCCGGGCACTTGCGGTGCATGCGCTGCAGCCGTGGGCCTGGCGGAGGCGGTATCGGTATCGGATGGATCGTCGTTCGTCATGGATCAGTGCCGTTAGGTGTCGTTGACGCGTTGTTGCGTGGCGCCCACCTGCGGCGACGCGAGATCGGGGAAATGCCGATTCGCCATCGGCGGGCTGCGCAGCGGAAGGACGGCCCCGGCGACAGGTCCAGCAACGCGAACACGCTGCCGGGGTGGACACGGACCGCAGCAGTACGGCTATGCCGATTCGGGCGCACGCGCGCGCGTCCCGCCGCGCAGCGCCTGCAGCAAACGCGAAACCAGCGTGGCGCCGACGAACCCCGCCAGCGCGCACAAGGCCAACGCGATGGCGACCTCGTTGGCGGGCGGCAGCGGACGGCGCAGCAGGACGATCGCCGCGCCGACGCAGATCGCCGACAGCAGCGCGGCGGCCAGGCCCAGGCGCAGATGCGCGCGCCAGCCGCGCAGGCGTGGCCAGCAACGTGCCGCCAACAGGCCGGTCAGCAGCGCCGGCAGCGCGCCGAACGCATAGGAAAACAGCGCCATCATCAGGGCCAGCAACAGCGTGCTGACGGAGGGGCCTTGCCCCGACCACACCATGGCCACCGGAAAGCCGACCACGACCGTACCCAGCGGCGGGCCGGCGATCAGGAACGCCAGCACCACGCCGGTGTGGACCAGCCAGCGCGGCAATGGAGCGGCGCCCTCGCCCGGCGCAGGCCGGGCGAGGCGCTGCTGAGCTCCGGCCGGGACCGCCCGCGGATCGGCCGCGGGGTCCGGTCCCTCGGCCGTCACCGCGTCGCGGGGCCGGCTTGCCGCTGCGTCGCGCTGGCGTCGCGGGTGGCGCGGAACTCCGAATCGCTGCTCCAGTTCGGCCATTGCGACGAATTGGCCAGCTCCGCGCCCAGCGTGTACAGCACCTGCAGGTCGCGCGCGGCGCCGGCGAAGGTCCAGCTCGGCAGCCATTCGTCGCCGGGCTGGTGGTAGCGCTTGGCGGTGTAGTCGTCGGAGGCCGCCTTGCCGGCCTTGATCCCGCCGTCCACCCAGTCCTGCCCGGCGGCGAACGACAGCGCCGGCACGCCGCGCTTGGCGAAGGAGAAGTGGTCGGAGCGGAAGAAGTAGCCGGCTTCCGGCTTCGGGTCCGGCGTGTAGCGCAGGTCCCAGCGCTTGGCGACCGTCTTCAGGTCATCCAGCAACTCCAGCTTGGCGCTGCCGTAGATGCCGAAATCGCGCGACGGGCCGAACGGGCTCATGCCGTCCATGTTGATCACCGCCACCGTGCGCGCCAGCGGATACAGCGGCTTGGACGCGTAGTACTCCGAGCCGAGCAGGCCCTTCTCCTCGGCGGTGACCGCCAGGAACACCACCGAGCGCTGCGGCGCCGGCTGTTTCGCGAACACCCGGCCCAGTTCCAGCAACGCGGCGGTGCCGCTGGCGTTGTCCAGCGCGCCGTTGAAGATGCCATCGCCGTTGGCGTCGGCCGTACCCACGCCGATGTGGTCCCAGTGCGCGGTGTAGATCACGCTGTCGTCCGGGTGCGTGCTGCCGGGCAGCCGCGCGACCACGTTGTGCGAGGTGATGACCTCCGACTTCACCGCGTAGTTTGCGTGCAACCGCTCACCCTTCAGTTCCACCGGCTTGAAGTCGCGCGATTGCGCCTGCTTCTTCAGCGCATCGAAATCCAGCCCGGCGCGCTTGAACAGGTCCGCCGCGACGTCGCGCTGGATCCAGCCCTCGAGCGCGGGATGCGCGGACTTGGGATCGTCGCGGACCACGTCGAACATGCTGTTGGTGTTGGAACTGGCCACCGTGGCCCAGCCGTAGGAGGCCGGCGCGGTCTCGTGCACGATCAGCACGCCGGCCGCGCCCTGCCGCGCGCCTTCCTCGTACTTGTAGGTCCAGCGGCCGTAGTAGGTCATGCCCTTGCCGTCGAAGGCGCCCTTGCCGGTCTCGAAGTCCGGGTCGTTGATCAGCACCACCGCGATCTTGCCCTTCAGGTCCACGCCCTTGAAGTCGTCCCAGCCGCGCTCCGGCGCCTTGACCCCGTAGCCGACGAAGACCAGCGGCGCGCCGTCGATGGCGACCTGGCTGCTGCCGTCGAGCGCGGCGCGCACGGCGATCTGCTGGCCCTGGGTCAGTGCCTGGCGCTGGCCGCCGGCCTCCACTGCCACCTGCGGGGTACCGACGATGTCGGCGCGGCGCAGCGGCACCGCCTGCGTCCACAGGCGCTTGCCGTCCTGCAGGTCGCCGCCCGGCTGCAGGCCGGCGGCCTGGAACTGCGCGCTCAGGTAGGCCACGGTCTTGTCCTCGCCCGGCGTGGCCGGCGCGCGGCCTTCGTAGGCGTCGGACGCCAGCGTCTTGACGTCGGCGGAAATGCGCTGCGTATCGAAGTTCGGCGCGGACGGCGGCGCCGCCATCAGCGCGCCTGAAATCGCCAGCGCCAGCATGCCCAGGATCGGTCGCTTCACTCTTGCCCCTTGGTTGGTGTGCGCGTCGGAGTGTAGCGACGGATGCCGCGGCCGGCACGCCGCATGCGCACGCAGCGGCGGCGCCTTGGGCGGCGCACACGCCGCGCTGCCCGGAATGGGAGCGGCCTCTGTGCAGACAGACGGTGCGCGGCCTGCGTGCCGCGCACCGTCTGCGGTGTGGCCGCCTCGCCGCCCGCTGCACGGCGGCCGCGCAACCGGAGGCTTCCAGCGGCGCTGCCGTCGGTTTCGGCCCGTTTCCGCCCGGCGCAGCGCACAACGGCCGCCATGCCGTGCCATCAGTCACGTTCCGGGCCCGCCACGCGCCCACTATGCTGGACCATTCTCCTTGTCAGGCCCGCCGTATGCTCCGACCCTTGTCGCTGTTGATCTCCAGCATCCTCACCCTCGGCGCGGGCGCCGCGATCGCGCCGGCCAGCGCCGCGCCGCCGGCGCTGGCCGCCAAGGCCACCGTGCCGGAGATCGGCTACACCCGCTTCACCCTGCCCAACGGGCTGACCGTGGTGGTGCACGAGGACCACAAGGCGCCGGTGGTGGCGGTGAGCATCTGGTACCACATCGGCTCCGGCGACGAACCGGCCGGCAAGACCGGCTTCGCCCACCTGTTCGAGCACCTGATGTTCTCCGGCTCGGAAAACCACAAGGGCACCTATTTCCAGCCGTTCGAGAAGGTCGGCGCCACCGACATGAACGGCACCACCTGGTTCGACCGCACCAACTACTTCGAGACCGTGCCGACCACCGCGCTGGACATGGCGCTGTGGATGGAATCGGACCGCATGGGCCACCTGCTCGGCGCGATCGGGCAGAAGGAACTGGATACCCAGCGCGGCGTGGTGCAGAACGAGAAGCGCCAGGGCGAGAACCGTCCGTACGGGCGCGTGGACGAGAACATCCTGGCCAACATCTTCCCGGCCAACCATCCGTACCAGCACGACACCATCGGCTCGATGGCCGACCTCGACGCGGCCTCGCTGGACGACGTCAAGCAGTGGTTCCACGACAACTACGGCGCCGCCAACACCACCCTGGTGCTGGCCGGCGACATCACCGTGGCCCAGGCCAAGGCCAAGGCCGAGCAGTACTTCGGCGACATCCCCGCCGGCAAGCCGGTGCCGCGCCAGCAGCCGTGGATCACCCCGCTGGCCAAGCAGACCCGTGGCGTGCAGCACGACCAGGTCGCGCAGCCGCGCATCTACCGCACCTGGGTTGCGCCGCAGCTGGGCACCGACGACGCGGTGCAGCTGGACCTGGCCACCACCGTGCTCGGCGGCGGCAAGACCAGCCGCCTGTACCAGCGCCTGGTGTACCGCGACAACCTGGTGGACGACGTCTCGGCCAGCATCCAGCCGTTCGCGCTGGCCAGCCAGCTGCAGATCAGCGCCGACGTGAAGGACGGCGTGGACCCGGCCAAGGTCGAGGCCGCCATCGCCGACGAACTGAAGAAATTCCTCAGCGAAGGCCCGAGCGCCGACGAACTGCAGCGCGCGCAGGTCAACTACCGCGCCGGCTTCGTGCGCGGCCTGGAGAAGGTCGGCGGCTTCACCGGCAAGGCCGCGATCCTGGCCGAGGGCCAGGTCTATCGCAACGATCCGGGCGCCTACAAGCACGACCTGCAGCGCGCCCAGGCCGCCACCGCGGCCAGCGTGCGCAAGGCCGCCGACACCTGGTTCGGCAAGGGCGACTACCTGCTGACCGTGCTGCCGGCGGCCGAGGGCTTCGACCCGGTGGCCGAGGACAAGGCGCTCAAGCCGCTGCCCGTGGCCGACGGCAAGCCCGCGCCCAAGCTGCCGGCCAAGGCCAGCTACAGCGTCGGCAAGAACCAGATCGACCGTGCCGCCGGCATCCCGGAAACCACCCAGTTCCCGAGCCTGAGCTTCCCGCAGCTGCAGCGCGGCAAGCTCAAGAACGGCATCGAGGTGGTGCTGGCCGAGCGCCACACCATTCCGGTGACGCAGGTCGAACTGCTGTTCGACGCCGGCTACGCCGTCGACCAGGGCGGCAAGCTCGGCACCGCCAACTTCACCGCGGCACTGATGAACGAAAGCACCCGCAGCCTGGACTCGGTGGAAGTGGCGCAGCGCCGCCAGCGCCTGGGCGCGATCACCAGCGTGGCGTGCGAGCTGGACAGCTGCGCCGCCTCGCTCGATGCGCTCAACGACCAGCTGGCGCCATCGCTGGCGTTGTTCGCTGACATCGTGCGCAACCCGGCGTTCAAGGCCGAGGACATCGAGCGCGTGCGCGGCCAGTGGCTGGCCTCCATCGCGCAGGAGAAGACCCAGCCGCAGGGCCTGGCGCTGCGCACCCTGCCGCCGCTGCTGTACGGCCCGCAGCATCCCTATGGCGTGCCGCTCACCGGCAGCGGCACCGAGGCGGCGATCAAGAGCCTGGGCGCCAGCGACCTGACCGCGTTCCAGAACGACTGGCTGCGCCCGGACAACCTGCGCATCCTGGTCGCCGGCGACACCACGCTGGCGCAGATCATCCCGCAGCTGGACGCGGCGTTCGGCGACTGGCAGCCGCCGGCGACCGCGCGCCCGACCAAGACCCTGTCGCAGGTCGCCGCGCAGCCCAAGCCGCGGGTGTACCTGATCAACCGCACCGACGCGCCGCAGTCGCTGATCCTGGCCGGCCTGCTGGCACCGTCGACCAAGGCGCCGGACAACCTGGCCATCGGCGTGGCCAACGGCGCGTTCGGCGGCACCTTCACCTCGCGGTTGAACATGAACCTGCGCGAAGACAAGCGCTGGGCCTACGGCGCCAACAGCTTCATGCTGGATGCGCAGGGCCAGCGCCCGTTCCTGTTCTTCGCCCCGGTGCAGACCGACAAGACCGCCGAGTCGGCCGCCGAGATCCTGAAGGAAGCCAAGGCCGTGGTCGGCGACAAGCCGCTGACCGCCGATGAGATCGCCAAGATCAAGAACCAGCGCATCCGCGCCCTGCCGGGCAGCTTCGAGACCACCGGCGCGGTGCTGGGCGCGGTCGAGAGCATCGTCCAGTACGACCGTCCGGACGACTACGTGCAGACCCTGAAGACCCGCCTGGAAGCGATCGATCAGCGCGCCGCGCAGGCGGCGATCAAGGAGATCGTCGCGCCGCAGGCGATGACCTGGGTCATCGTCGGCGACCTCAAGCAGATCGAGGCGCCGGTGCGCGCGCTGAAGCTGGGCGAGGTGCAGGTGCTGGACAGCGACGGCCAGCCGGTCAAGGCGAAGGCCAAGGCCGCCGGCAAGCAGTAACGCCGCACACGCATGGCCGGGACTGCCCGGCCATGCGCGACGCGTCGGCATCTGCGTGATCCGCCGGCGCCATCGCAACGCATCGCCATCGCCATCGCCATCGCGCGATGCGACATGCGACATGCGGCATGCGACATGCGACATGCGGCATGCGGCATGCGACATGCGACGGCATGTGGCCTCGCACGCTGCGCTCCGGCGCAACCTGCATGCACACAAGCGGGTACAGCACGCAGCCATCGCTGCGAGTTCCACTATCGGTCGCGCGGCATGCAAGCGCTACGGCCAATGACAAGACTGCGAGCCGGTCCTTGCGCCATCCGTAAGCTGGCCGACCAGGCATCCTCCAAGAAGTAGACTCGCCTCCTGGACGCTGCTGCCGATCGGAGATCGCGATGCTCGAAAACACCTTCTCTGATGGCGAAGCCGCCATCGTCCCGGCGGACCTGGATCACCTGGAATCCGTCATCGGCTGCAAGCTGCCGGCGTCGTTCAGGGCGCACTACCTCAAGTACAACGGCGGCATGCCGGATCGGGCGTACTGGGTCGGCGAGGATGGGGACGAGCCGATAGAAGTCGCCGCTTTCAAACCGATTGCGCATGGCGACTACACGCTGCTGTCCAGCTACCGGTCGATGCTGCAGAAACAGGTTCTGCCCGCACGCCTGCTGCCGTTCGCGAACGACTGGGGCGGCAACTTCTTTTGCCTGGATCTGGACACGGGCGCCGTCAGCTATTTCCCCACCGACACCTTCGACAGCGACCTCAGCCCGGAACAAAACCAGGTCAATGCCGAACGGCCGGTGTGCCCGGATTTCCTCCAGTTCGTCCACGGGCTGATCGACGAGGAGGATGCGTACGACGCATGAACCGGCAGGCAAGGCGCGCATGGCCGGCAATGTCCTTCACGGCCCTTGGCCGCAGCGCTTGGTATCCCGAACGCCTGTCCTCACCTACCACCGCCGATGCCGACCGCCTCGCCCCGCCGTGCCGACGCCGCCCCACGCATCCGCGTCGGCTGCGCCGGCTGGTCGATCGCCAGCACGCAGCGCGCACTGGTCGGCGACGGCGCCAGCCAGCTGGCGCGCTATGCCACCCGCTTCGATGCGGTCGAGATCAATTCCTCGTTCTACCGCCCGCACCGCCCGGCCACCTATCAGCGCTGGGCCGACAGCGTGCCGGCGGATTTCCGCTTCTCGGCCAAGCTGCCGCGCACCATCACCCACGACGCGCGCCTGTACCGCGTCGCGCCGCTGCTGCAGACCTTCCTCGGCGAGGTCGGCCATCTCGGCGACAGGCTCGGCTGCCTGCTGGTGCAACTGCCGCCGAGCCTGGCCTTCGATGCGCGCACCGCCGCCACCTTCTTCGCGATGCTACGGCGCCGCTGGCACGGCGGCATCGCCTGCGAACCGCGCCACGCCAGCTGGTTCAGCGCGCGCGCCGAGGCGCTGTGGCAGCACCACGGTGTCTCGCGTGTGGCCGCCGACCCGGCCCTGAATGACGCCGCCGCGCAGCCGGCGGGCACGGCCGCGCCGGCTTACTGGCGCTGGCACGGCGCACCGCGCATCTACTACAGCGACTATCCCGACGACGTCCTGCAGCAGTTGGCCGCACGCGTCGTCGCCGCCACGCCGCCGACGGGCGAGGCCTGGGTGATCTTCGACAACACCGCGCTCGGCCATGCCCTCGACAATGCCGCCACGCTGCAGGCGCAGCTGCGCGCGGGAGGCGTCGGCCCAGGCACCTGACGCAGCGCGTCACCCGGACGCCGCCAGCGGCCACGTCAGCCGCGAAGCGCGGACCGGCCACGCCGTCATGCACGACCACGCGCGTACGAGCAATCATGCCGAGCGGGCGGCGAACCTGTGGGAGCGACTTCAGTCGCGACGCACTACCGGTAAAGCCCGTCGCGACTGAAGTCGCTCCCACAAAAGCTCGCGCTTGCCATAGACCCCTTGGGTCGCATGCTCCAGGCTCCGGTCGCCTGCTCACCCCGGCGCACCCGGGCCATGGGCCATGGCGATCAAACCGATGGCGGCCGCCTCCGACGCGCCGCGGAATCCGCGCCGCAGCGCGATTGGCCCCGCTCTTGCATCGCTTTGCGCATGTCCCAGCCGTCCACCCTCCGATTCAAGCCAGCCGGCGCATGGCCGATATCGCCAGATCGGCCGCCTGCGTCGTGCCTCGGCCCGGACCGCGCTGCGCTTTCTTCTTTCGTCGGCACGCGGCCGCCACCGCCGCCGGTCTCCCGTCTCCTCCTTCGGTCGTTTACCATGCCGCACGCATCCTGCTCTGGACCCGAGATGAGCCATGCCGCTCCTCCTTGCTGCACCCCGCTGCTGAGCCTGTCGCTGGGCCTGCTGCTGGGCAGCTGCGACACCGCCGCCGCGCAGGCCGCACCGGCGGCGGTGCAGACCGCGCCCACGCCCGTGCCGCTGACCCCGGACCTGGCCTACCCCGAGCTGTTCCAGGCGGTGCAGCAGCAGGAACTGTTCGACGACCAGAAGCATTTCGTCGACGCGCTGCCGCTGCGCGACCCGGCGCTGATCAACGCCGACTACCTGGCCCAGCGCCAGCAGCCGGGCTTCGACCTGCGCCGCTTCGTCGCCGCCAATTTCGAGGAATCCGGCCCGGTGCAGACCGAGGCGATCCGCCAGGACACCGGCCTGCGCGAGCACATCGACGCGCTGTGGCCGCTGCTGGTGCGGCGCCAGGTGGACGTGCCGGCGCACAGCAGCCTGCTGTCGCTGCCGCAGCCGTACGTGGTGCCGGGCGGGCGCTTCCGCGAGGTCTACTACTGGGATTCCTACTTCACCATGCTCGGCCTGGTCGAGAGCGGCGAGACCGAGCGCAGCCGGCAGATGCTGGACAACTTCGCCTACCTGATCGACACCTACGGACACATCCCCAACGGCAACCGCACCTATTACCTGAGCCGCTCGCAGCCGCCGTTCTTCTCGCACATGGTGCAGCTGCAGGCCAAGGTGGAAGGCGACGCCGCCTACGCGCGCTACCTGCCGCAGCTGCAGAAGGAATACGCGTACTGGATGGAAGGCGCGCAGGCGCTGGCCCCGGGCAGCGCGCATGCGCACGTGGTGCGGCTGGCCGACGGCAGCCTGCTCAACCGCTACTGGGACGCGCGCGACACCCCGCGCCCGGAAGCCTGGCTGCACGACGTACGCACCGCCGCGCAGGCCAAGGACCGCCCGGCCGCGGAGGTCTACCGCGACCTGCGCGCCGGCGCCGAGAGCGGCTGGGACTATTCCAGCCGCTGGCTGGGCGACCGCAAGACCCTGGCCACGATCCGCACCACCGCCATCGTCCCGGTCGACCTCAACAGCCTGCTCTACCACCTCGAAACGACCCTGGCCCTGGCCTGCGCCAAGGCCCCCGGCGCGGCCGGCTGCGACACCGACTACGCGGCCCTGGCCGGCGCGCGCAAGACCGCGATGGACAAGCACCTGTGGAGCGACGCCGGCTACTACGCCGACTACGACTGGCAGCAGCGCCGTCTGCGCGACCAGGTCACCGCCGCGGCGCTGTATCCGCTGTTCGTCGGCGTCGCCTCGCCGGCGCGCGCCAAGCGCAGCGCCGACACCGTGCAGGCGCAGCTGCTGCGTCCCGGCGGCCTGGCCAGCACCCGGCTGCACACCGGCCAGCAGTGGGACGAGCCCAACGGCTGGGCGCCGCTGCAGTGGATCGCGGTGAACGGCCTGCGCCGCTACGGCCAGGACGCGCTGGCGCAGCGCATCGGCAGCCGCTTCCTGGCCCGCGTGCAGGCGCTGTTCGCGCAGCAGCACAAGCTGGTGGAGAAGTACGGTGTGGACGCGCAGGCCAGCGGCGGCGGCGGCGGCGAATACGCGCTGCAGGACGGCTTCGGCTGGACCAACGGCGTGACCCTGCTGCTGCTGGACCTGTATGCCACGCCGACGGCGCCGGCAGCGGCCGCACCGGCGGCGCAGCGCCAGCGGCAGGCGGAGCCGGCCACGCCCTGAGGCGCCGGCCGGCGGGTATGCTGCGGTCCTTGCCCACACCAAGGACCGACGATGAGCGTACGCACCCTGGCCGAATTCCTGTCCGCCTCGCGCGAGAAGGACGCGTCCGCCGACGCGTTCGAACTGGAAAACCCGCACCTGCTGGAAGTGCGCCTGGACGGTCTGGTCTGGGCCAAGGCCGGGGCGATGGTGGCGCGCAAGGGCGCGGTCAAGTTCACCCGCCAGGGGCTGATGGAACAGGGCCTGGGCAACCTGCTTAAGAAAGCGGTCAGCGGTGAAGGCATGCAGCTGATGAAGGTCGAGGGCGAAGGCCGCGTGTACCTGGCCGACGCCGGCAAGAAGATCACCCTGCTGCGCCTGGCCGGCGAGGCGATCTTCGTCAACGGCAACGACGTGCTCGCCACCGAGTCCGGCATCGACAGCCAGATCACCATGATGCGCAAGGTCGCCGGCATGCTCTCCGGCGGCCTGTTCAACGTGCGCCTGAGCGGCCACGGCATCGTCGCCATCACCTCGCACTACGAACCGCTGACGCTGCCGGTCAACGCGCAGACCGGGCCAGTGTTCACCGACCCCAACGCGACCGTGGCCTGGTCCGGTGGGCTGACCCCGGAGATCATCACCGACGTCAGCCTGGGCACGCTGTTCGGGCGCGGCTCGGGCGAGAGCATCCAGCTGCGCTTCGCCGGCGACGGTTGGGTGGTGGTGCAGCCGTACGAGGAAGTGGCGCTGCAGGCCAAGAGCTGAGGGCTCGCCGCCAGCCTCGGCCTGGGCACGCTGCTTGGCCGCGGCTCCGGTGGGAGCATCCGGCTGCGTTTCGCCGGCGAGGGCTCGGTAATGGTGCAGCCGTACGAGGAGGTGGCGCTGCAGGCCAGGAGCTGAGAGCTCGCCGCCGGCGTCAGCCTGGGCACGCTGCTTGGCCGCGACTCCGGTAAGAGCATCCAGCTGCGTTTCGCCGGCGACGGCTGGGAATGGTGCAGCCGTACGAAGAAGTGGCGCTGCAGGCCAGGAGCTGAGGCCTGGCACACACGCGGCCAGCCTGGCTTGCCGATGGAATGGCCGGATGCCGTGCATGACCGCCGGGTCGGTACGCCATGCCCCATGCGATGCCGTGCGCTGCGCGAACGCACCGTTGCGGGATGTGTGCGGATGCCAGGTTCGATCGTGCGCGCGTCGGCAGCGACGCGCGCGACCACGCGACCCGCAAGCGCCCGATCGCAACGCGCGCTACTGCGCCGGCGTCTCCGCCTTGATCCCCATCGCCTCGCGGTAGCGCTGGTACAGCGCCAGCACCTTGTCGATGTACTCGCGCGTCTCCGCATACGGCGGCACGCCGCGGTAGCGCGCCACGGTGCCGATGCCGGCGTTGTAGGCGGCCGCGGCCAGCGTGCGGTCGCCCTGGTAGCGGCGCAGCAGCGACTGCATGTAGCGCGCGCCGCCAGCGATCGACTGGTCGGCGGCGAACGGATCGGCCACGCCGTATTCCTTGGCCACCTCGGGCATCAGCTGCATCACGCCCTGCGCGCCCTTCGGCGAGACCGCGGCGGCGTCGAAGCCGCTTTCGGCATGCGCGATCGCGCGCAGCCACGGATCGTCCACGCCGGTGGCGCGCGCCGCGGCACGGAACTGCTTGGCGTGCATGTTCAACTGCGGCGCGCCGACCTTGCCCAGGCCCGGGTGCGCCGCCTCGCCCGGCGGGGTCACCGCGGTGAAGCGCAGGTACGGGCGCGACCCAGGCAGGTTGCGCGTGGAATACACCAGGCGCCCGTCCTGCTCGCGCTCGTACAAGGTGCCGCTGAACACGCCCATGCTGCCCCACAGGTTGGGCGTGGCGATCGCGGCATCGTCGAGCTCCTTCGGCGTGCACTTGGAGCCCGGCTCCGGCGCGGTTGCCAGGCTGACCGTGCCGTCGCGCACGCAGCGGTACACCGTGCGCGCCTGCGCGCCGGCGGCGACGCAGCACGACAGCAACAGGATCAGCAGCGTTCGGGAACCGGGCATGGGTGGGCTGCAGGACGGGCAAAGGTGGGCGCGCATCATCGCGCACCGGGCGTCGGCGCGGGTGAGGACCGCAATGGGCCCCCTTTCGACCGAGGCTTTGACGCGCACTTTAGGTGGGGCAGCGTCCCTGACAGGTCACCGACGCTGCCGAGGTTCCCGGCTCCGTTCGTCGCGACTGAAGTCGCTCCCACAGGAACTTGCGGCGAGCCGGCCGGGTGCACTGTGGGAGGGACTTCAGTCCCGACAGGCTGCCGAAAACCGTCGCGGATCCCGACTCCGTTCGTCGCGACTGAAGCCGCTCCCACAGGGACTTGCGGCGAGCCGGCTGGGTGCACTGTGGGAGGGACTTCAGTCCCGACTGCATCGAAGCCGGATACCGGATGGCTTCTTCCTTTGCGGTTGAACCGCTCCTACAAGGGCAGGCCAACGGGCGAACAACTTGGGCGCGCAAGTCGCCAACCTCTGGGCACGTACCATTGCGCACCGGCCGCCGGCACGAGCGAGGAACGCCCCGCCACGATGGTGTGTGCACTGTAGGAGCGGCTTCAGCCGCGACAGAAACCTTCGGCTGCCTGTCGCGGCTGAAGCCGCTCCTACAAAGGCAAGCGGCCTGCGCCCCCTTACGGCGCGCAGACCGCCAGCTTCTGATCCGCGTACCACAGCGCGCGCCGCGCCAGGTCGTAGGCGCTGTCGGCGGCGCGCGGCAGCGTCTGCTGCGCCTGGATCGGGTCGGCGCCCTTGGCCATGGCGTTTTCCACCCGCTGCAGCGCATCCAGGTTGTCCAGCACCGATTGCAGCAGGCGGCTGCGCTGCGGCGCCGGGCAGGCCGCGCGGCGCCGCTCCAGCTCGCCGATCGCCTTGCGGATGCGGCGGCTGGCCTCGCCGTCCAGCCCGGGCGCCTTCTCGAATGCGATCGGCGCGGCCTTGTAGGCGTCGCCGGTGGCCTCGCTGCCGAGATCGCCCGGGCGCTCGTGCAAGCCGGGATTGAAGCGCACCTCCGGCGGAGGCCGCGCCACCGCCGGCTGATGGGTGCTCTTGGGCAGCATCTTCTTCATCGCATCGCCGATGCCCTGCATCGCCACGTCGCCCAGGGTGCCGTCGCTGGCCCAGTCCTTGTCGAAGCGGGTGCGCCGATAGTCGATCGGATTGGGGCGCTCGAGCAGGCGCTTGGCCTTGGCCAGGTCGCGCGGGTTGGTGGTGCCCGGCGGCGTGCCCTGCGCCTCGGCGAACGGATCCACCGCCACGCCGTCAGGCAACCGTGCGCTGCCGTCGCGGGTGTACAGCGTCGCACTCATCGGCGCGGCCTGCGTGGCCACGGGGGCGGCGGTGCGGGTCGGTGGCGGCAGCGGCGCTTGCGCCGCGCGTGCGGCGGCCGGCGCGCGCCGTGCCGCGGCATGCGGCGCGGACTGGGCGGCCGGCGATTGCGGCTGCGGTGCGGCGACCTGCACCGGCCGCGGCACGAACACCAACCGCAGCGCATCGTGGGCATGCGCCGGCGGCGGCGACGGCGCGATCAGCAGCAATCGGCCCAGCAGCAGCAGGATCAGCAAGGTGGTGGCCGCCGCGCCCAGGCGCAGCAGCCGGTCTTCCGCAGGCGCAGACGTCACGACGATCGAGATTCCATAGCGAGGTATACGTCCACCGGAGGATTGTCTCCGGACCCCGCTATGGTGCCGTGAGTTCCTGTGCCGAAACGTGTCGGCCGGCGTCCACAACGGCCATGTCCCGGCATGCGCCGCCGGATTGCAGGTGCAAAACCCCTGCCGCGCTTGACGCTGCGCCATGCGGCGAGGAAACCGGCTAAGGTGGCGCGCGCCGACACCGCGACAGCCGGCGTACAGCCAGCGCACGCCGGCGCCCCCGATATCCTGAGTTTGGAGAACGCAATGATCCGATGGCTGGGCGCCTGCCTGCTGAGCGCGGCCGCGGCGCTGCCGGCAGCCGCCGCGACGTCGCACCTGGACGCCATCGCGCAACGCGGCGCGCTGCGCGTATGCACGACCGGCGACTACCTGCCGCACAGCCTGCTGCGCGCCGACGGCCGCTACGAAGGCATCGACATCGCCCTGGCGCAATCGCTCGCGGCCAGCCTGGAAGTGCCGGTGCGCTGGGTGCCCACGCGCTGGGCGACGCTGCTGCCGGACCTGCTCGCCGACCGCTGCGACATCGCCGTCGGCGGCATCTCGGTGTCGCTGCCGCGGCAACGCCACGCCTGGTTCAGCGCCGTGCTCGAGGTGGACGGCAAGATCCCGCTGGTGCGCTGCGCCGACCAGGACCGCTATCGCGACGTCGCCCAGATCAACCGCGCCGAGGTGCGGGTGATCGAGCCGCGCGGCGGCACCAACGAGGCCTTCGCCCGCCGCGAGCTGCCGCAGGCGCGGCTGACCCTGTCCGACGACAACACCGCGATCTTCCGCGAACTGGCCGAAGGCCGCGCCGACGTGATGATCACCGACGCGTCGGAAGCGCGTTTCCAGCAGCGCCGCGTTCCCGGGCTGTGCGCGGTGAACCCGCAGCAGCCGCTGCAGTACAGCGAAAAGGCGTTCCTGCTGCCGCGCGACGACATGGCCTGGAAGGCCTACGTGGACCAGTGGCTGCACCTGAGCAAGGCCAGCGGCGAGTACCGCAAGGCGCAGGCGCCGTGGCTGGGGGATGCGGACTAGCCTCGGCAACGCGAACGACGCGTCGCCGCAGCTGCTTCCGCGCGGCACCAATCGTTGGGGCAGAGACAGCGGCAGCGGCATCGACGCCGCGCTATGCTGCCGACGCCGGCGGCGATCGCCCCGGCAGAAAAGGACATCGACAAGGGGACATCATGAAGAACGTATGGAGCGCGCTCGCATTGGCGGGCGTCATGCTGCTGGCCGGGTGCTCGACCAACAGCGTGGTACGCCAGAGCTACAAGGCCGCCGCGCCGGAAACCTACTGGTACCAGATCAAGGGCAATGCAGACACCGATGCCGAAAGCCTGGGCATGTTCCAGCGCCAGCTCGACGAGAAGCTGGACGCGGCGCATCTGCGCGGTGCCGAAGGCAAGGCGGACGCGCGCAAGATGACGATCACCATCGACCACTACTACATGCGCAGCAACGGGGCGCGTTTCTGGGCCGGCATCATGGCCGGGCGCGACAAGATCAAGAGCCGGATCGAAGTCGCCGGCGCGGACGGCAAGACCGCGGCGCGCTTCGATGTCGAGTCGACCAATACCAGCGCCTGGGGCACCTCCGAAGGATTGGTCGGCCGCCATGCCGAAGAAATCGTCGAACGGCTCAAGCAGCTGCAGTAGGCGCATGCGTTAGCGATCGCCATTGCGCGGGGACGCAACCGGTGTCCCGCGCGCGAGATCACCGTGCGCGAGCGCCTTCCGCTCGGCCGCTCGACGCCAACGCAGCAGTGTAGGAGCGACTTCCGCCGCGACGGGTGCTCCCGGCATCCCTCGTCGCGACTGAAGTCGCTCCCACAATGGGTTTCCCTGCGGATAGACAAGAAAGCGGCTCCAGGGCCGTCGCGAATGAGGCCCGCCGATGATGGCGCCCGAGCACTTTCCACCCGGACGTTCGACGCCAACGCAGCGTTGTGGGAGCGACTTCAGTCGCGACGGGTTTTCCCGATACACCCCCCGTCGCGACTGAAGTCGCTCCCACAAGGGATTTCATCCCTGCAGATGGACAAGAGAAGCGATTCCACAGCCGTCTCTCCAGCCGGCGCGCCGCCTGAACACTCCGATGCGCTGCCCCGCGCCTACTCCAGCGTCACCGGCAGATCGCGGTTGGCCGTGGCCTGGTTGCCGCTGTAGTCGCGCGCGGCGATGCGGATCAGGTAGTCGCCAGCGGGCAGCGCGTCCGGCTGCCACAGGCCTTCGGCGATGCGGCCATCGCGCACGGTATTGGTCACCACGTAACGGAAGCGGGTCCGCGCGCTGCCGTGCACGGTGATGCCGCTGTCGGCGGCGTACGCCAGCTTCACCGCCTCCTGATCGGCAGGCATCCGATCGAACTCGATGTTCGGCCGCGCCGGCGTGGCGCCAGGCAACGGCCGGCCCTGCGCATCGAGCACCTCGTAGCCGAGCGCATACAGTCCCAGGCGCCGACGCGGCAGGTTGCGGTCGACCTGGTCCCAGGCCTCCACCACGATCTGCACGCCGCCGTTGCCGCGCGCCACCCGCACGCGCCCGCGCGTCGCCGGCAGCGCTTGGCCCGCGGCATCGCGCAGCTCGATGCGCTGGATCTGCGGCGGGTAGTGGTCGGCGTAGTCGCGGAAGCCCAGCAGGACCGCGTTGCGTTCGAAGCCGCTGGCGCCTACGTTCAGGTGCACGTGCGCCATCGCGTTGATCGTGCCCAGCGCCTCGCCGGCGGCGAAGCGGGTGCCGCGCAGCACCCGCACCCGCTCCGGTGCGCCGCTGTCGTCGACGAGCAGATGGAAGCGCTGCGGGTCCAGCACCGTGCCCTGCGCGGTGCGGCCCACGCGCATGTGGATGTAGCCGAGCTGGTCCAGCGCCATGCCTTCGCCCAGCTTGCCCAGCGCCCAGGTCGCGCTGGCGCTGGCGACCTTGCCGTCGGCGATCGCGTAGACCGTCTGCCCGACGTCGCCGCGGATATCCAGGCCGGCATGCAGATGGTCGCGGCTCTCGCCCTGGTAGTTGCCGCGCACTTCGCCGAGCGTGCCGACCACCTCGTGCCAGCCGTCCTGCGGGCTCAGCGGCCAGCGGCCGCGGGTGAGCGGCAGCGGTTGCGCGGCGGCAGGTCCGATCACCGCCGGCGCGGCGGCGGCAGCGGCCTGCGCCGTGGTCGGCAGCAACCGGTGCACGCGCGCACTGCCGGCATCGGTGACGTAGACCACGCCGTTCGCGGCGACGGTGATGCCTGCCGGACGCGCCAGGCTGGTCTCGCTGCGTTCGCCGGACAACACCAGCACGTGCCCGGTCGAAGTGACCTGCAACACCCGGCCATCGTCGCTGCCGACGTAGCAGTGCCCGTCGAAGGTGAGCCCCAGGCTCAGCGGCCGCGCCAGCGGCGACGCGTCGCTGGCGCCGGCCAGGGTGACCACCCGTCCGTCCGGCAGCAGCTGGCGGATCGCGTTGTTACGCAGGTCGGCGATCCACATCACGCCGGCACGATCCACCTTCAGGTCGGTCGGCGTATCGAAGCGTGCGGCGGCGCCCAGGCCATCGGCATAGCCGGGGCGCTCGCCGCCGGCGAGCGTGTGCACCTGGCCGTCGCGCTCGATCACGCGGATGCGGTCGTTGTAGGTGTCGGCGACGTAGACGCGTCCCTGCGCATCCACCGCCACGCCCATCGGGCCGTTGAAGCGCGCCTGCGCCGCCGGACCGTCGCGGAAGCCGGCGATGCCGTCGCCGGCCAATGTCGTCACCACGCCCTGCGCGGTGAGCTTGCGGATCGCGTGGTTGCCGGTATCGGCGATGTACAGCGTGCCCGCCGCATCCACGGCGATGCCCGAGGGCGTATCGAACCGCGCCGCGCTGGCGATGCCGTCGACGAAACCTTCGGCGCCGCCGGCGACAGTGGCGACCGTGCCGTCGCGGTCGATGCGGCGAATGCGGTTGTTGTCGCCGGCATCGGCCACGTACAGCGTGCCGTGCGCATCGACCACGATGCCGTAGGGATCGGCGAAGCGTGCGCGTGCCGCGGCGCCATCGGCCAGGCCGCGCACGCCGTCGCCGGCCACCCACTGCAACTGCGCCAGCCAGCCCAGCGGCGTCGGCGCCGGGGCGCTGGAAGCGCGCGCCGCGCTGTGCGGACGCAGGTTCGACCACCACGCGAACACCGCGAGCGATACCAGCGCCAGCGACAGCAGCCACACCCCGGTCTTTCTCATGCCCTGCCCGCGCGACGAATGGTCAGGCACCTTAGAGAAAGCGCGCGGCGCAGGGAAGCGCCTGCGGCGCGGTGCATCGCAGTGGCTTCAGCGCATGCGTCCGCAACGGGCGGCGCCAGTTCGGATCGGAAGCGCGATCAGCCCGCCAGGCCGAGTTGCTCGGCCAGGTCGTTGCGCGGCGAACGGCCGTACAGGCGGCTGTATTCGCGGCTGAACTGCGAGGGGCTCTGGTAGCCGACGCGATAGCCGGCCGAGCCCACGTCCATCCGCTCCACCACCATCAGTCGCCGCGCCTCGCGCAGGCGCAACTGCTTCTGGTATTGCAGCGGGGTCATCGCGGTCACCGCGTTGAAATGGTGGTGCAGCGACGAGGCGCTCATGTTGACCTGGCGCGCCAGGTCCTCGATCCGCACCGGCTCGGCATAGTGCTGGCGCAGCCACGCAATCGCCTTGGCGATGCGGTTGCTGGGGCTGTCCTCCTGCGCGATGCGCAGCAGGTTCGGCCCGCACGGGCCGGTCAGCAGGCGATACAGGATCTCCTGCTCGATCAGCGGCGCCATCGCGGCGATGTCCTCGGGCCGCTCGAGCAGCCTGAGCATGCGCAGCGCCGCATCCAGCAGCGCCGGGTCGGCGGTGTTGACGGATACCCCGCGCACGCACACGGCACTGGCCTGCGCCGGCAGCGGGATGCGCTCGAGCAGGTCGCGCAGCCGGTCCGGGCGGATCGCCATGCCCACGCCCAGCAGCGGCCGCTCCGGGCTGGCCTGGGTGATCCGCGACACCACCGGCAGGTCCAGCGCCACCAACAGGTAGTTGCCGACGCCGTAGCGGTATTCCTCGGTGCCCAGGCTCAGGCACTTCTCGCCCTGCACCACCAGCGCGAAGCACGGCCACTGCGCGGTATGCGTCTTGGGCGACGGCGCGGTGCGGTGCGAACAGAAGAAGCCGTCGATGGCGGTGTCGCCATCGCCATCGGCGGTGGTCAATCGGGCAACCAGGGTGGCCATTTCTTGGTAGCGGTCGGCAAGCGCGGTCATCGGCGTAAGGCGCAGTGGCGGTCGATCCAGGGACGTACAGCTTGCCTGATGCTGCGGCGGCGCGGACGCCGCCGCGGCACGGTTTGCAGGATCGGACAAGAATTCCGCGGGATCGCGATAACGCGCCGCGGCGCCGCGCTCGCATCCTGTGCAGGCTGGATCCCCCGCCGCGTCTACCGGAGTGCTCCCATGCCCATCCTGCTCCCCTCCCCTTCCCCCAACGCGCCGAGCGCCGCCGCGACGGCGCGCCGTTGCCCCTCCCACCACCGCGCCGCGCCGCGCAAAACGCAGGGCTGAACCGATGCAAGCGCATACCGAAGCCCTGGAAATCACCACCTTCCGCCTGCAGGACTGCACCTGGCGCACCTTCCTGCGCGCCAACGCCGAGGTCGATGCCTGGCTGCAGCGCCAGCCCGGCTTCCGCTCGCGGCGCATCGCGCGGCGGCGCGACGGCACCGTGGTCGACATGTTGCTGTGGGACAGCGTGGCGCACGGCACCGCCTCGGCGCGGCGGCTGATGCGCGAGCTGCGCGGCGCTGCGATCCACGCGCTGATCGATCCGGACACGGTGTCCTGGGACATCGCGCCGGTGCAGCACGTCAGCGGCGAGGAGCCCGGCGATAGCGAAGCCGAAGCCGAGGCCGACAGCCTCGCGGCCTAGCGCAGGCGCCGGCGGTGCCGCCCATCGAGGCGGCCGCCATCGTGCGACGCCATCACACCCAGCCGCGACGCCGGAACCACGCCAGCGGCAGCACCACGCTCAGCGCGATCACGCCCAGCGCCCAGAAATAGGCGTCGTGCCACTTGAGTTCGGGCATGTAGGCGAAGTTCATGCCCCAGATGCCGACCAGCACCGTCGGCGGGATGCCCACCACCGACGCCACCGCCATTACCTTCATCACGTTGTTCTGGTCCATGTTGATCATGCCCAGCACGCTGTCGAGCAGGAACTCGACGCGGTCGTCCAGGTGCTGCTCGAACTCGCTCAGGGTGACCAGGTCCTTGTGCAACAGGCTGATGCGCTTGGCCGCATCGGCGCCGAACCAGTCCGGCGCGGCGCCGTCCAGGTAGGTGGCCAGGCGCAACAGGCCCTGGCCGGCGTTGTGCATGCCGCCCAGCCGCCGCCCCATGCCGCCGACCGCGTGCAGCATCCGCTCCAGGTCGCGCGAGGTGTGCGGTTGGTCGAAGGCCACGCGGGTGGTCTCCGTGATCTCCGCCTCCAGCGCTTCCAGCCGGTCCGCCAGCTGCCCGACCACCTGGTCGAGCAGGCGCAGCAGCAGATCGTCGCTGGTCCGGCACGGGCTCTGCTCCAGTTTCGCGGCCACCGCTTCCAGCGAACCCATGCGCTGCTCGCGCTGGGTCACCAGCACCCGCGGCGACAGCGCGAAGCCCAGCGGCGCGGTCGGGCCGTCCTCGTCCTGGAACCGCGGCACGTTGAGGAACAGCACATCGCCCTGGATGCGCACCCGGCTGCTGAACTCGATCTCGCCGATCGCCGCACGCGTGGGCAAGGCGAAGCCCACGCTCCGGTCGGCCTCGGCCAGCTCCTCGCCGCTGGGCTGGCACAGGTCCACCCAGCAGAACGGCTGCGCGGACGTTCCGGCGATGCGGTGGATCGTGATCATCGGGATCGGCTTCGTGGCGGAGAGGGCGCGAGCATCCTCCGCCGCGGGTGAAGCGTCAACGCGCCCAAACCCGGACGATTCAGCTGCGGCGTGCGGCACCCCCGCCGCGTGCCGGCATCAGCCGCGGGCCGCGCCGCGGCGCTTGACCGCATCGCCCGGCGCCAGCGCACCGCCGCGTCACACGATCTTGGTGCGCCGCCACCACTGCGTGACCTTCTCCTCGCGCACCAGGGTGAACAGCCCGGCGCCCAGGATCAGCGCGATACCGACCAGCATCGGCCAGTCCAGGTGATCGTGGAACAGCCAGTGGCCGAAACCGATCGCCCACAGCATCTGGCTGTACTGGGTCGGCGCCACCGCGCTGACCGGTGCGGCGCGCGAGGCGTACATCAGCAAGATCGCGGCCAGCCCGGCGGGCAGGCCGTAGCCGGCCAGCAGCAGCCACTGCTGCGGCGTCGGCCACACGAAGGTCGGCAGCATCAGCAGCGCCCCCATCAGCAACGGGCCGAGCACGCCGGCGCCGTACAGCGTGAGGCGTTTCTCCCCAGGCCCGGCCATGCGCAGGCTGATCACCGACACCGCGCCGACCAGCCCGCAGACGATCGCCGCGACATGGCCCTCGCCCAGGTGACGGAAGCCCGGCCGCAGCACGATCAGCACCCCGATGAAGCCGACGATCACCGCCAGCCAGCGCCGCCAGCGCACCTCTTCCTTGAGCAGCAGCACCGACAGCAAGGTGACGAAGATCGGCATCAGGAAGATCAGCGCGAACGCCTCGGCCATCGGCAACAGGGTGAACGCGGTGACCGCGGAGAGATTGCCGATCGCACCGGTGAACGCGCGCAGCAACCAGATGCTGGGACGCTGCGCCACCACCACCTCGCGCCAGCGGTCGCCGCGCTTCTTCAGGAACGGCAGCGCGGTGAGCATCAGCAGCGCGCCGAAGAACACCACTTCGTAGGCCGGCAGCGCGCCCTCCAGGCCCTTCACGAACGCATCGCTGATCGAATAGGCGGCGTAGCAGGCGAAACCGAGCAGCACACCTTTGAGCATCATGAGCCTCTTGCGATCGGAGAGCGTCCGTATCGACATGGACGCGAGAGAGATCCGCATTATGCCGGTGGGGTACCCGTTTGCGAGGCGGCATGGCGACGGATCTGGGACTCGCCGCCGATATGCGTTCGATGCAAACCGCTTGCCATAGCCCGTCCGATCCCGACCCTGCGTCCGGCGGAGGCGCTGCCTCGCGGCCATGCATCGATTCGGCGCGGGCCGCTTTTTGAGCCGAAACGATTTCTTAAGCATTCCCTTGCTATAACGCGGCCATCGCCACGGGCCTACGCTCGCGGCCGCGTCCATGGAACGGGATGCCGCATGAAGCACAGGGAGAGGTGCCACCTCCTTGGACATGACGGTTTCCGCTCCTCTAGCCCGTTCGCCATGTGCGCAATCGCGCCTGCAGATCCGGAGAGCCGTTCAATGACCTCACTACACAAGTGTCTACCTCTGCTGATCGCCGCGAGCCTGGCGGCCTGCAAGCCTGCCGCCACAGAATCTGCGGAAGCGGCGCCGCCCGCCAACGCTAACGCTGCCAGTCCAGCCGTCGCGAGCGCTCCGCCTCCCATTGCCACGGAGGCCGATTTCGGCGAGGCGTCGCTGCGCCCGCTGCTCAAGCCGGACGACCACATCCTCGCCTTCAAGAACCACGACCTGACCGGCGACGGCCAGGACGATGCCGTGGCCATCGTCCGTCATGCCACCGCCGCCGCCTCGGGCAATACCTGCGAACTCCTGGTGCTGCAACAGACGGGCCAGGCATGGACCGTGTCCGATCGCAGTCCGCAGGCCGTCGACTGCCTCTACAACGACGTAGCGCGGAATGCGACGCGCCTGGACGACAACCTGACCCTCAAACCCCAGGAAATCGTCTACATCAACCAGCAGGCGCGCAGCAACGTCACCTACACCCTGAAGTACGACACCACCAAACAAGCGTGGTATCTCGCCGAAGCGAGCAGCGCCGCACCGACCGAGAACCCCAAGACCGGCACGATGGACGTGCTTCGTGGAACGGTGCGCTATCCCGCGGACCTTCCCTGGACCCCTATCGCGCAGATCGATCCGGAACAACTGCAAAAGGCAATGGACAAGCACCGGGCCGTTATCCAATAGCCCCATCTCAAGGAGTAGAACATGCCCCGTTTCAACGAGAGTTCGGCACTGCTGTTGAAGACCGCGGTCGATTCCGGCATCACCTCGCCCGCGGAACTGGCCAACCTGATGGGGAACGCGGCCGTCGAGACCGGCCACTTCCGCCGCATGCACGAGAACATGGGCTACACCTCGGCCGACAGCCTGATCGGCGCGGTGTCCTCTGCCGACGACCGCTTCACTCGCCAACAGGTCGAAGAGGCCGTCGCCAGTCGCGACCCACAGCGCATCGCCACCGTGATGTACGAGAACCGCCCCGATATCGGCAACACCGAGCCAGGCGACGGCTGGCGTTTCCATGGCCGCGGCTACCTGCAGTACACCGGCCGCGACAACTACGAGCGCTATGGCGAACGCTTCGGTGTCGACCTTGCCAACAATCCCGACCTGGCCGCCGAGCCGCAGACCGCCGCCAACCTCGCGGTGGCCTACTGGGAAGACCGCGTGCCGCAGAACCTGCGCGACGATGCACGTGCCGCCGGACGCATCATCAACGGCGGCGACAATGGCGCCGACGAGCGCGTGCGAGCCGCGGACCAATGGGCGCAGACCATCACTCCGGAACTGGTCGCCGACATCCAGAGCGGCAAGGTCACGCTGGACCAATTGGCGCGCATGGGCGGAGACGAACGCAGCAACCAGACGCGCGCACTGCAGGAACAGCTGTCCGAACTGGGTTACCGCGGCGCCGACGGCAAGCCGCTGAACCCGGACGGCGATTTCGGCCGCAATACCCGCCACGCCCTGCAGGATTTCCAGCGCGCGCACGGGTTGGACGACGACGCGGTCGTCGGACGCAAGACGCGAGAGGCGCTGGCCGAGGCCAAGCAAACGCCGCTGGTCTCGGAAGCGACGCATCCCGAGAACCCCTACTTCGAGCATCTACGCGAACGCATGCCTGACGCCACCGACGCCCAGGTCGCGTATACCCTGCAGTCCGCGAAGGCCGAGGGCGTCAACGGCCCGCAGCAGATCCAGGAAGTGACGGTACGCGACAACGTTGCCTTCGTCGCCGGCACCACGCCGGGCTTCCGCGCGCGCGTCGATCTCGAGCAGGCGCCGCCGCTGCAGGAGAGCACGCGTCAAATCGATCTGCACAGCCAGCAGCGCGGGCAGGAACTGCAGCAACAGCACACGCTCCAGCAGGAGCCTGCGCAGGCACGGGGCGGAATGACGGCCTGAGTACCAAACGTCGCTGTCTGCACGCCAAGGCCCTGCTTCCGCGGGGCCTTGGCGCTTCAGGCCACCGTTGCCCGAGAGTCTTGCGGCGTTTAGCCAATGAATCTTCAACTGCGTGGCGGCGACCTTGCGGGAAGCGACAACTACGCTGCCCCAGGCCGCAGATCCTCCACAGCGGCGATATCCGTTCCGCAGCGCGTCGGTTACGATGCCAGCCCCATCCCCTCCTTCGTCACGACCGCTGATCTGGCGTTCGATGACGCAACGTGCCAACCCCGTGAATCCCTACTCCGGCCCCCTGCTGACCCGCCCGCTCGCCGCAGCGCTGCTTGCCGCACGCGATGGCGGCGCCGCCCGCTGGTCCGGCTCGCTGGATCTGCAGCGCAGCGAGGGTCAGGCGCTGCTCGCCGCGGACGGCTGGCAGTGGGGCGGGCAGACCTACCCGTATCCGCCGAAACTCAAGGACCGCACGATCTATTACTGGGACGGCGAGGACTTCGCGCCGGTGTCGCGCTTCGGCGGCGCGCTGATCAAGCTGGTGCCCACCGAATGGGGTGCGCCGACCTTCGAGATCGACGGCATCAAGATGCTGCCCAGCGCACAGCTGTCGCCGTTCGAGGATGCGCGGCGCAAGGTCGCGCTGATCGAACCGCGCGGCAAGCGAGTGCTGGATACGTGCGGCGGGCTCGGCTATTTCGCCGCGTGCGCGCTGGAGGCCGGCGTGGCGCAGCTGCACTCGTTCGAGAAGAACGCCGACGTGCTGTGGCTGCGCACGCTCAATCCGTGGTCGCCGGATCCGGCGGCCAGCGACGGCCGCCTGCAGCTCGCGCACGCCGATGTGGCCGAGGCGATCGGCGCGATCGCCAGCGAGTCGATGGATGCGCTGCTGCACGACCCGCCGCGCTTCGGCATCGCCGGCGAACTGTATTCGCAGGTGTTCTACGACCAGCTGGCGCGGGTGCTGCACCGCGGCGGGCGGCTGTTCCACTACACCGGCAGCCCGAACAAGCTGACCAGCGGCCGCGATGTGCCGCGCGAGGTGGCCAAGCGCCTGGACAAGGCCGGCTTCCGCGCAGAGCTGGCGTTGGACGGCGTATTGGCGACACGCCGCTAGCCAGTTCGACCCGTTGTCGCACGCCCTTTGTAGGAGCGGCTTCAGCCGCGACAGACAGCCCGCCGCGAGCGGCCAACCCGACGCCGTCCGAACCACTCCGATAGCGTGCAGCACACCCGAAACCCAAACGTGCCCCATTCAAACCGAAGCGGCGATATGCTCGCGCAGCCAGCGATGCGCCGGGTCGCGGTGCACCCGCTCGTGCCACAGCATGGCCATCTCGTAACCGGCCACCTCCACCGGCGGCGCGCAGACCTTCAGGCCGGGCTGATCGCGCAGCAGCCGCTCCGGCAGCATCGCCACCAGATCGGTGCGCAACAGCGCGTCGATGACGAACAGGAAATGCGGCACCGACAGCACCACCCGGCGCTGCAACCCGCGTTCGTGCAGGGCCGCGTCGGTGACGCCGCTGAAACCGCCGCCATCCGGCGACACGATCACGTGTTCGAGCTTGCAGAACTGCGCCAGCGTCGGCCGCCGCTGCAGGCGCGGATGCCCGGCGCGGCCGGCCAGCACGTAGCGCTCGGCGAACAGCGTGCGTTGGCGCAGGTTCGGCGGCGCATCCTCGCGCGTATGCAGGGCCAGGTCGATCTCGCCCTGCTCGGCCTGGCGCGCGATCTGCAACGGCGACATCTCCAGCACCGCCAGGCGCGTGCCCGGCGCCGCGCGGCGCAGTGCCGCCAGCGCCGGCAGCACGATGGTCGATTCGCCGTAGTCGGTCGCCGCCACGCGCCACGTGTTGCCGGCCTGCGCCGGATCGAACGGCGTGGCCGGCGCGACGGCGCGCTGCAGCGTCTCCAGCGCCTGCCGCAGCGGCGCGCGCAAGGCGTCGGCGCGCGCGGTCGGGCGCATGCCGCGCGGCCCGGGCAGCAGCAGCGGATCGTCCAGCGCCTCGCGCAGCTTGGCCAGGTGCACGCTGACCGAAGGTTGCGACAGGTGCAGGCGCGCGGCCGCACGGGTCACATTGTGCTCGGCGAGCAGCGCGTCCAGGGTCAGCAGCAGGTTCAGGTCCAGGCGTCCGAAATTAAGCATGGCAATAGCTGGAATTCCCTCAATTCATTTCCACTATAGCGGGCCGCGGCCTACCTTGCCTGCATCCCGTCACCGAGCCCGCCCATGAACGTGTTGCTGGTCTACGCCCACCCCGAACCGAGGTCGCTCAACGGCGCCCTCAAGGACTTCGCCGTGCAGCGCCTGCAGGCCGCCGGGCACCACGTGCAGGTGTCGGACCTGTACGCGATGCGATGGAAGTCCACGCTCGACGCGCAGGACAGCCTGGACAGCCTGGACGGCGCGGACGGCGCGGACGGCGACCGCTTCGATCCGTCGCTCGCTTCCAAGCGCGCCTTCGCCGACGGCCGCCAAAGCGCGGACATCGCCACCGAGCAGGACAAGCTGCGCTGGGCGGACGCGGTGCTGCTGCAGTTCCCGCTGTGGTGGTTCTCGCTGCCGGCGATCCTGAAAGGCTGGGTGGACCGCGTGTATGCGTATGGGTTCGCCTATGGCGTCGGCGAACATTCCGATGCGCGCTGGGGCGACCGCTACGGCGAGGGCACGCTGGCCGGCAAGCGCGCGATGCTGATCGTCAGCACCGGCGGCTGGGAGTCGCACTACGCGCCGCGCGGCATCAACGGCCCGATCGACGAGCTGCTGTTCCCGATCCAGCACGGCATCCTGCACTATCCAGGCTTCGACGTGCTGCCGCCGTTCGTGATCCACCGCACCAGCCGCATGGATGCGGACCGGTTCGCACAGACCCGCGATGCGCTCGGCCAGCGCCTGGACACGCTATGGAGCACGCCGCCGATCGCGTTCCGCACGCAGAACGGCGGCGACTACGCCATTCCGGAACTGATGCTGCGGCCGGAGGTCGCCCCTGGCCGGACCGGATTCGCGGCGCATGTCCGGACGCCCAGCGAGGCCGAAGCGCCACGCTAGGCCCGGCTCGCGCATGGCGCATCGCAGCCCGACGCGCCTGTAGGATGGCGCATGCGACAACGGTGTCGCGCCTGCCATCGGATCCATGCAGCGCCTGCCCTTCTCAACGCCCGCCCGCCTGCTCGTCCTGTGCGCCACCGTGCTGCTGGGCGCATGCGCCACGCAGGCGCCGCGCGCGCCCGAGCGCACCCCGGCCGAGGTCAAGGCCGACATCGCACGGCGCATTCCGGCGACGATTCCCGACCGCAGCGGCTGGGCCAACGACGTCTATGTCGCGCTGTCCTCGCAGGAGATGGCCACCAGCGCCGACAACATCTGCGCGGTGCTGGCGGTGATCGAGCAGGAGTCAACCTATCGGGCCAATCCGCCGGTGCCTGGGCTCGGCAAACTGTCGCGCGCGGAACTGGACCGGCGCGCGGCGGCGCTGCACGTGCCCGGGTTCATGCTCGATGCGGCGCTGGCGCTGAAGTCGCCCAATGGCCGCAGCTATGGCGAGCGCATCGCCGCGGCACGCACCGAGCAGGAACTCAGCGCCATCTTCGAGGACGTCGCCGGCAGCGTGCCGCTGGGCCAGCGCCTGTTCGGCGATCTGAACCCGGTGCGCACCGGTGGCCCGATGCAGGTCAGCATTGCCTTCGCCGAGGCGCATACCGACGGGTATCCGTATCCGGTGCAGGACACGGTGCGCCACGAGGTGTTCGGCCGCCGCGGCGGGGTCTGGTTCGGCACGCGGCACCTGCTCGGCTACCCGAGCGACTACGACGCACTGCTGTATCGCTTCGCCGACTTCAACGCCGGCTGGTACGCCAGCCGCAATGCGGCGTTCCAGGCCGCGCTGTCCAAGGCCAGCGGCATGAGCCTGGCGCTGGACGGCGATCTGTTGATTCCCGGCGCGGGCATCGACCAGCCCGGCACCACCGAGCGCGCCGCGCGCAGCCTTGGCGAACGGCTGGCGCTGCGCGACCAGGAGATCCGCCGCGCACTGGAGCGCGGCAACGCTGCCGACTTCGGCGACACAGCGCTGTACCGCAAGGTCTTCGCGTTGGCCGAGCGCAGCGCCGGCAAGCCGCTGCCGCGCGCGGTGCTGCCCGGCATCACCCTGGAAAGCCCCAAGATCACCCGCACCCTCACCACCGCCTGGTTCGCGCAGCGCGTCGCCGAGCGCTGGCGCCGCTGCATGGGCAAGTGACGCCGCGGCGTGCTGGCCGGGCGCTACCGCCGCTTGCGCGGCGGCAGCAGTGTCCACACGAAGACGCCGGCCAGCAGCAGCAACGCGACAGTGAATACCCCGTCCCAGGCGATCCAGAACCAGTATTGCCCCGCGTCGGCATCCAGCCGATACACCCGGGACGGACCGCCGCGCGCTCCGCTGGTGACCAGCACGCCGCGCGACACGGCCTGCATCAGCAGGAACAGCTTCAACAGCGCGGTGGTCACCAGCAGCGCCGCGGCCAGCAGCAGGGCCGGCCGGCGCAGGCGATCGCCCAGCCGCCGCCATCGCCCGGGGGGCGCCGCGTGCATCGGTCGCCGTCGTGTGTGCTTGCCCATCGTCTCGCTCCTTCGCGGTCGTCGCCTGTCGTCCCTTGCATCCCCGCATGCCTGACACGCTTGTACGTGCTGGCGCGACTGCGGCGAGGATCGCGACGCAGGACGCATCGCGCCCGTCCGCGAACGGTGCGCGACATCGGCGCCGCGAGCGGCTCTGGCGTGCCTGCGCGGGGTGGCATGATAGCCGCCGCGGACAAGTCCGTCGTGCGCAATGGAGCTGCCCGCGCGCGTTGCCGGTATAATCGCCGCGCATCGCCAAGGCAGGCCGCGCACCGTCCGGACTGCCGCCATTGCACCCATCAAGGATGATCGCGCCGGTCTCGCCCCGGCATGCCGCATGCGTGACTTCCTTGTCCCGTCGTTACCGTGCCGGTCGCCCGGCCCGTACCTCGTTCGTCCCAAGGAAATCCTCTTGAAGAATCTCGTCACCCTCGTCCTGCTCGCCCTGTGCGCGACCGTGCTGTCCGCCTGCGATCCCACCACCGGCAACAAGAACATGTCGCCGGACGACTACCTGATGTACAACGTCTCGACCTGGAATGGCATCGGCACGGTGACCGAGCCGTGGCTCGGCGGCGAGCGCGGCGAGCAACTGCTGGCCGATGCGAGCGCGCTGAAGTCGATGCAGCCCCACCGCAACGCGCTGAACAACCCGCGCAAGCAGATCGCCAGCAGCGGCAAGGCCTACGAAGGCTTCGGCATTCCCGAAGACGCGCAGGACATGGACGCCAAGCTGAAGGCCTACCAGAAGGGCGCCGACACGGTGCTGGCGACGCTGCAGGAGATCGCCGCACTGCCCGACGGCTATACCGAAGCGCAGGTGCAGCCGCTGCTGGAGCGGCTGAACACCGAATCGGAGACCCTCGACAAGGACGCCACCGCGCTGGACGCCGCGCAGAATGCCTACGCCAAGAAGCACCACATCAAGCTGGTGACCCAAGGCTGAGCGGTAGCGCTAATGCAGCAGGAAAAGCGGCCTCCGGGCCGCTTTTTTTTGTCTGGCGCCTTTGAACAGGGAGCTGAGTGCCGAGCGCAAGATCGCGCAGCGTGCGCCCGGCCTGCCGCGCCTAGCGCGCCGCGCGCTGCCGCGGCAAGCCGAGCAGCCCGATGCGGCGGAACCACATTTCCAGCGGCACCGTGACCAGTGGCGGCAACGCCGCCAGCAGGCTCAACAACCACGCCCACCACGGCCAGCGCAGCCGAACCGCGGCGATCACGCTGGCGACCAGATAGACCAGGAACGCCACCCCGTGCAGGCGGCCGAACAGCCATACGCCCAGTCCGGTGGTCTGGGTGCCGTACTTGAGCAACATGCCGAGCAGCAGCCCGGCCCAGGTCAGGCCTTCGAAGAAGGCCGCGGCGGCGAACAGACGGCCGACAGGCGAAATCGGATGGGAAGGCACGCGCAACTCCAGTGGGAAAGGAAGACGCCGCGACGCGATGGCGGCGGCGACGCCCGCTGGCGATGCCATTCTACAGAGTCGGCACTGGTACCGGCACTTGACCGTGACGCACCGCTGCGCCTTCAATCGTCCTCGAGCAGCCTGTCCAGCATGCGCTGCGGCCGCTCCAGGAACGCGCGCGTCAGCCGGTAGTGCTCGGTGTCGCGATACTCGACGCGCTGCAGCCCATCCTCGCCGATCTGCAGGATGTCGGCATGCGGGTACGCCATCAGGATCGGCGAATGGGTCGCGATGACGAACTGCGAGCGCTGCTGCACCAACTGATGCAGACGCGTCAGCATCGCCATCTGCCGCGATGGCGACAGCGCCGCCTCCGGCTCGTCGAGTACGTAGAAGCCGTTGCCGCCGAAGCGATGCAGCATCAGCGCGAAGAAGGACTCGCCATGCGACTGCGCGTGCAGCGACACGCCGCCGTAGCTGTCGATGACGGGAGCGCCGAACGACGGCGCCCCATCCAGGCGCTCGATCTCGCTGGCGACGTTGTAGAAACTCTCCGCACGCAGGAAGAATCCGTCGCGTGCGCGGCGGCCGCTGCGGCCCAGGCGCAAGGCCTGGTGCAGCTCGGAGTGCGATGCCAGCGTGCTGAAGTTGAAATTCCTGGTCCCGCCCTCGGCATTGAAGCCCCAGGCCACCGCGATGGCTTCCAACAGGGTCGACTTGCCGCTGCCGTTCTCGCCGACGATGAAGGTCACTTTCGGATGGAAGCGCAGCACGCCGAGGTTGCGCACCGCCGGCAGCGAATACGGCCAAGCCTGCATCGACGCCACGCGGTCCTGCTTCAACGTCACATCCATCAGATAGTGCTCGGCATCGATCGCGCGCACGGGCTCCCTCCCGGCCGGCAGGAAGCCGGCGTTACTGCGCCAAGTTTCGCGGCGACACGCGCTGCGCGCAATGCGCGCGCAGCGCGGGGCATCCGCCATGGCCGTTCCTGCGCCGATCCACACGTGCTGCACGCACGGATCGGCCGCACGGCGTCAGCCACGCATCGCAACCGCGCTCATCGGCGATCGTCCAGCACCGCCACGTCCTCCGGCGCCAGCTGCACCACGTCGCTGGCCGCGCCGGTGCTCAGCAGCGAGCGCATCGGCGCCGGCAGACGCACCTGCTGCGCTTCGCTGCCATGGTTGATCAGCACCACGACGCGGCGACGGCCGTCGCTGCGCACGCCCACTTCCACGTCCGCGGGCACGTCCGCCAGCGGCGCGCGCACCTGCGCATCGCGTAGCCAGTCGCCGGTGAGGCGGTCGAGGGTGGCGTCGTCGAGCCAGGCGCCGACGTAGCTGATGCGGCCCTTGCCGACACGCCGGGTCAGCACCGCCGGTTCGCCGTCCAGCCAGCCGTTGGCTTGGCCATAGCGCAGCGGCACCTCGGTCTGCGGCGAACGTGCCTTTAGCTGCTCAGCCCAGATCCTGGCACTGCCCTCGCCGGCCGCACCGGCGACCGGAATCGGCTTGTCCAGCGCATAGAACTGCTCCACGCGCCCGCCCAGCAACTCGCCCAGCGGACCGGGCTGGCGCTGCGGCTGCAGGCCGTTGTCGGCGTTCTTCATCGCGCTGCGCGGGCCCAGCACCAGATGCCCACCGCGTTCGACGTAGGCCCGCAAGCGCTGCGCCTGCGCATCGCTGAGCACGTTGAGCGACGGCGCCACCACCAGCTTGTAGCCGTCCAGCGGCGCCATCGCCGAGACCACGTCGACCACCTGCGCCTGCTGCCGCAGCGGGCGGTAGAACGACTTCATCTGCACGACCGCGTCGAAATCGGCCGAATGCTTCTGGAACCCCAGCGCCCAGCGGCTGTCGAAATCGTTGATCAGCGCGACGTCGGCATGCGGCGTGGTGCCCGCCAGCGCCGCGCCGGCCTTGGCGAACTCCGCGCCGACCTGCTGGATCTCCGCATACACCGGCACCGGCTCGCCATCGGCGCCGACCAGGGTGCCGTGGTATTCCTCTTGCCCGTTCGGCGCCGCGCGCCACTGCCAGTACGCGACCGCATCGGCACCGTGCGCCACCGCCTGCCAGGCCATCGCCCGCACTTGGCCCTTGCGCAGCGCCACGTTGGTCGCGCGCCAGTTGACGAAGCCCGGCTGGGTTTCCATCACCCAGTAGTTGCGGTGCTTGTAGCCGCGGGTGAGATCGTGGCGCGCCGCATTGTCCACCCAGTCGTACCGCTCCCCGGCGACATAGTCGTCCCACGCGGCGATGTCGAGCACCTCATGCAGCTTGTAGGCATCGAAGCCGGCGAACCACCCCATCGTATTGGTGGTGATGAACTGGCGCGGATCGGCATGCGGACGGATCGCCTCGATCTGATTGCGCGAATAGTCGGTCCAGGTATCGCTGACGAAGCGCTTCCACTCCAGCAACAGGGCCGGATTCTGCTCGTCCTCATGCACCGGGATCTGCGCGAAGTCGTTGTAGGTCTGGCTCCAGTACGCGGTCGCCCAGCGTTGGTTCAACGCCTCGATGCTGCCGTACTTGCGCTGCAGCCAGGCATGGAACTGCGCCTTGGCCTCCGGATCGAACGAGGCCTGTGCGTACTCGTTGTCCAGTTGCCAACCGACCACGTGCGGGTTGCGGCCATAGCGCTGCGCCATCTGCCCGGCAATGGCGCGCGCGAAGCGGCGATAGCGTGTGCTGGCGAAGGAGAATTGCTGGCGGTTGCCGTGTTCGTCGCGCACGCCGTCCTGGCTGATGCGCAGCGTGTCCGGGTAGGCCTGGGTCAACCACGCCGGCGGTGCGGCGGTCGGCGTGCCGAGCACCACCACCATGTGGTGCCGCGCGGCCGCGGCGATGGCGCGGTCCATCCATCCGAAATCGTACTGGCCCTCGCGCGGCTCCATGCGGCTCCAGGCGAACTCGCCGATCCGGACCACACGCACGTGCGCGGCCTCCATCAAGGCCAGATCGCGCTCCCAGTGCTGCTCGGGCCACTGCTCCGGATACCAGGCCACGCCCAACAGCACCGGCGCGGCATCGGCATAGCGGGTGGCCTGGGCACGAGCATCGGGCACCACGGCAGCCAGCGCGAACAGCGTGCCGAGTAGCAGCGCTGCGGTGCGCTGCGGAAACCAGGAAAGCGATGGCATAGGCGGACTCGTCGGGAGGGGGAAAGGCGGCCGGCAGACCCTGGCGGCCGCCAGCGTCATTGTGCACGCACGTACCATGTGCGCACTTGCGTAACTTGCCGAACCTGGATGCGCAACTGTGCACAAAGCAGGCGATGTCGCGGCCGCGCGGCTCAGGATTGCGCCCGCACAACACCTGGTATCCGCAATGCACCGACAAGGCCGCTTTCGCGCATGCACCCGCAGTTCGGCATGCGCAGCGCCGGGCCTGCACAGTAGCCGAGGCATCGCCATTCGCTATGCGCGTGTCCGGGGCAGGCTCGCGGCTGTCCTACGCCTTCGCGAATGCAATCCCTGCCTCCCTGCGCGTTGCATCCCACTTGTCGCGCTTGGTGCATGCAGCGATTGTCTATGTCATGTCGGCGGCGTAGCGTCACGCCCTGCCACAAGCCCCTGTCCCATTCCCCCGGAGACAACCATGAGAACACCACGGATCCTCGCCACTGTGCTGGCGATGGCCACAGCGATCTTGTCCACCGCACCGGTCTTGGCGCAGAACGTCACCGTCACCCCCAGCGAAACGCACCAGACCATCCAGGGCTTCGGCGGCATGAGCGGCGCCGGCTGGATCGCCGACCTCACGCCGGCCCAGGTCGATCTGGCCTTCGGCAGCGGCGAGGGCCAGATCGGGCTGTCGATCATGCGCATGCGCATCGACCCCTCCAGTTCCGGCTGGAGCCTGCAGGTTCCGGCCGCGGTACGTGCGCGCTCGCATGGCGCGCTGTTGCTGGCCTCGCCGTGGTCGCCGCCGGCGTACATGAAGTCGAACAACAACCTCAACAACGGCGGCAAGCTGCTGCCGCAGTACTACGGCGCCTATGCCAAGCATCTGCTGGACTTCTCCAACTACATGTCCGGAAAAGGCGCGCCGCTGTACGCGCTTTCCTTGCAGAACGAACCGGACTGGCATCCGGACTACGAGTCGGCGGAATGGAGCGCCAGCGACTTCACCAACTTCCTCAGCGCCGAGGGCGCCGGATTCGGCAACCTGAAAGTGCTCGCCGCCGAGTCGCTGAACTTCAATCCCAACCTGACCGACACGTTGCTCAACAGCAGCGCCAGCCAGCACGTGGACATCATCGGCGGACACCTGTACGGGGTGCAGCCGAAGGACTATCCGCTGGCACGCAGCAAGGGCAAGCCGCTGTGGATGACCGAGCACTACACCGACAACACCGACGGCAATGCCTGGCCGTCCGCGCTGGGCGTGGCGAGCGAGCTGCACAAGAGCATGGCGGCCAACTACAGCGCCTACATCTGGTGGTACATCCGCCGCAGCTATGGCCTGATCACCGAGGGCGGTGCGATCAGCAAGCGCGGCTACGCGATGGCGCAGTACGCGCGCTTCGTGCGCCCCGGCGCCAAGCGGATCGGCGCCACCGCCGCGCCGTACAGCGACGTCGCCGTCACCGCCTACAAGCGGACCGACAACAAGATCGTGCTGGTCGCGGTCAACACCGGCACCCAGTACCGCGAACTGAAGGTCACCCTGCCCAGCGGCAGCGCGCCCAGCTTCACCAAGTACAGCACCTCGGCCAGCGTCAATGTCGGCTACGGCGGCACGTATCAGGTCAGCAACGGCCAGACTGCGTTCTATGTCGATCCGCAGAGCGTGGCGACGTTCATCAGCAACTGAGCGTTTGCGTTGCGGCGCCCGGACCGATGGTCCGTTCGCCACAGCGCACGACACACGGAGGATCTGCGGCCCGACAGGCCGCAGATTCGTCCGGCCATGCATGCTGCGCGTCAGGCGTGACGACCATGCCGTAACCTCGCGCGTCGCCTTTCGCGCCTTGTCGCCGGCATCAGGCTGGGACCCGCCGCGGCGAGTCCCGACCTGACGTCCGCCAAGGCAGCATCCACGCTGGACAGCGAAACGTGGCCATGCGGCGGCAGCCTGATGAAGAGCAGGGAAAAGTGCCCACGGCGGACAGACATCGCAGGCGCAATGCGCTACAACGCCCGCTCAGTGGCCCCATCAAGGGGCCTGCCAAGCGGGACGTCCAGATTCCTAGGTCCAGTTGTCGTCGCCATCCGGGCTGGTGTCGTCCGAAAAGTCCTGATCGGCGTCCTGCAGCGGCGCATCGTCGTAGTAGTTGTTGGTGACGTTCTCGACCACGGCGGGTTGCGACGCGCCGCCGCCCAGGAATCCGCCGCCGTGGTGACCGCCGAGCAGGCTCTCCACGCCCTCGAACAGGAACATGCCGCCGGCCACGCCGGCCGCCGTCGTGGCCGCGGCGCCGAGGAAGCTCGGCCCGCGCGCAGCCGGTGCCGCGACCGGCGCCTGTTCGGCCGCGCCACCGCCACCGCCGAACAAGCGCTCGCGCCACCCCGGTGCGCCCTGCGGCGCGGGCGCCGGCGGCAACGGCGGCGGTCCCGCGCTGAATCCCTGGCCGAGAAAACTGGCGGCCGCTGGCGGCGGCGCGGCCTGCTGCAGCTGCGCGATCTGCGCCTTGGCGGTCTCCAGCGCATGCTCGAGCAGCAGCGCCCGCTGCACCAGCAGATAGGCCGCATCGGGCTGGCCGGCCAGGCGCTCGCGGATCAGCGCGTCCGCCTGCGGATCCTTCGCCACACCGCCGGCGCCGCGCACGCGGGCCAGGAAATCTTCGAGAAGCTGTTGTTCTTGCGGGGTCATACCAGTACCTGGAGGAGGTGACCGGCCCAATGCCGGCAGGCACAGCATGGGCGCGGACGCGCCGGCACCAAGGGAGAGGCCGCCACCTTGGTGCGGCGACATTCATCGAGACCGCGGGAACGGCACGCGACGCAGGCCGTCAGCGACGACAGCCTGGATGCGTGACTTCCGGCATTTCCAGCCCCGGCGGCCAATGACTACAAATGTAGTCAACGACCACGCATCAGGGAACGACGATGAAGCGGCGAAGCATGCGCTGGAACGCGGCACTGGCATTGGCATTGGCGGCAGCGGCGCCGGCATGGGGCGGCGAGCAATGGATCGTGGCCACGGATCTATGGGGCAACCGCGTCTATCAGACGCTCGAACTGGACGCGACCGGCACGCAACTGCAAGGACGGCTGGACGCCGACCCGGTACGCGGCACCCGCCACGGCGATGCGGTGGCGTTCGTTGCCACCTCCGCCGATGGCCGCGTCTACCGCTTCGACGGCAGCGTCGATGGCGAGCGCATGCGCGGGCGCAGCGACCAACCTGATACCAATGCCGCCGACGTACGCGCCACCCACCCCTTCGAGGCTTGGCGCGTGCCTGCACGCAGCAGCGGCGCGGCACGCACGCACCGTTTCGTGCCCGCCGATTACGCCAACACCTTCAGCGCCGATCGCGCGCCGGTGCTGGTGCTCTGGCCCGGCGACACGCTGCGCACGCAGACGCTGGATTCGGGCGGCGTGGACGCAAGCGGCACCACCCGCGCGCTGTTCGGCAATCCGCAGGTCGGGCCGTTCTTCGTGGCCGGCGCCGAACCTGGCGACACGCTAGCCATCCATCTGGTCTCGCTGCGGCTCAACCGCGACAGTGCAGACAGCCTCGATGGCCTGGTCGGGCGCCTGCAGACCCCGCGCGTGGCCGCGCAAGCCGCCGGACTCGGCAAACACGTGCGCTGGCGCCTGGACCGCGACGCCTCGCTCGCGTCGCCGCTCGATGCCGAAGGGCCGATGAAGCATTTCGCGATCCCGCTGCGGCCGATGCTCGGCGGCCTCGCGCTGGCGCCGGGCTTCGGCAGCGCCGCCCTGTCCACCGGCGATACCGGCGTCAGCGGCGGCAACATGGATTTCAACGCGGTGGTCGCCGGCAATACGGTGTACCTGCCGGTGCAACAGCCCGGCGCGCTGCTCTATCTCGGCGACGGGCACGCGCTGCAGGGCGACGGCGAGACCACGCAATGGGCGCTGGAGACCTCGCTGGACGTGGAACTGCGGGTCGACCTGATCAAGCACCGGGCGATCGCGATGCCGCGGGTGGAATCGCCCGAGCAGATCATGACGCTGGGCCAGGCCGGCTCCAGCGACGAGGCCTTGCGCGTGGCCACCTCCGGCATGCTGCACTGGCTGCAGCAGGACTACGGCCTTTCGCTGGCGCAGGCCACCCAGGTACTGGGCGTGGCGGTGCAGTACCGGGTGGCCAATCTCGCCGGGCGCAGCATCGGCGTGGCGGCCAGCATCGACAAGTCGGTGCTGCGCACGTTGCAGACGCCGGCCCACTGAACACCGGAGCCAGCGCATCCGCGAAGGCAATGCAGCCATCACTGCGTAGCGGGAGCGGCTCTCTTGTGGGAGCGACTTCAGTCGCGACGGGCCTTACCGACAGGGCCTGCCGCGACCGATCGCCCAAGATCAAACGGCGCCGCTGCTGCAGGTCGCACACCAGAACTCAGCACCTGCTCTGCAACCGCATGCGCACCTCGACGCCTATTCCTCCCCAACGTCCTCCGCCACACCATCGCCGCGCGGCAATCGCACCGCCCACATGTTGTCGATCAGGTTCGGATACGGGCGTCCATTCTCTTCGGCGCGCTGCCGCGCCGCGGCCTTCTGCGCAGGCGACAGCGGCTGCGCGCGCTGGCCGCGCGGCTTGGGTTTCTTCCACGGTGGCGTGTCTGAGGCGCGCATGGAGAGGCTGGCGAGTGAGGAGGCGACAGCGTGACGCCATCGCATGCATGGACGGGTGAACGGCGCAGGTGCGCTCCATGCACCCAACGTATCCGACCCGCTTGCCCCTATTCCGCATCGATCCCCGCCAGCGCGGACACCCACGCCGGCACCAGCGGCTCGCCGGCATAAAAGTTCCTGGGCTTGTGTTCGGCCATGGCCCAGCGGTGCAGCCAGCTGATGCCGCCACCACCGGTATAGCCTTCGGCGTGCCGATAGGCCGGATCGCGCAGCGCCTCGTCCAGAGTGACGAACGCATAGCCGCGGCGGCGCGTGGCCGCGATCAGTTCCGGGAAGGCGACGGCATTGAGTTCGTTGGCATGCATCAGCCACACTTGCGCGATGCGGCGGCCGAACAACTGCTGCGATTGCGCTTCGTAGTAGTCCAGCTTGTTGAGCATGTACGGCACATAGCCCTTGCGCAGCCGCAGCAGCGTGGCCTCGCGTGCCGCGCCTTGCGGCTCGGTTTCCAGCACCCGCGCATAGGCGAAGGCCCACACCCACTCGCTGTTGTCCACGGTGACCGGTGCGATGCGGTAACCGCGTGCGGCAACGAACGCGACGACCGCTTCGCGATCGGCCGCGCTGCGGCCAGTGGCCAGGTACGGATGGCGGAACCAGCGCAGCTGTTGCCCGTACTCGGCCAGCAGCGGCCGCAGGCTGCGCTCGCCGCGCACGATCGCGTCCTCGTAGGCCGGCAAGCCGACCTCGTGCAGGTTCACGTGGCCGTAGGTGTGGTTGCCCAGTTCGTAACCGGCGTCCAGCCAGTCGCGCAGCATCGCCACGCGCTGCGGCTGCAGGTGGCCGTCCTGTTCGAGCTTGTCCTCGTTGACGAATCCGACGATGGGCACATCCGCCTGCTTCAACGACGCCATCAGCTGCGCATGGAACGCCGGCAGCTGCGCAGCCGGAGTATTGCCCATGCGCTGCCACGGCAGGTCGTCGATGGTCACCGCGATGCGGCGGTCTGACTCCTGCGCCTGCACCTGCGCGGCACCGAAGACGGCCAGCACGGCCAGCAGCACATAGCGACAGTAACGTTTCATCGGCGACACCAGATCCGGAGCGGGCCAGTCTAGCGGATGCCGCAGATGCGTCCGCCGCGTGCGGCGGCGGCGGCAGCGTGTCGCGTCGCCGTTGGCCTGGCTGCGGCAACGGGCCGCACGCATGCGCATCCGCTCATTCTGCACCGCAGCCTGCTGTGCAAACGCCGCTGCAACGGAGCCGACCGGATGCCGTGCCATCATGCCGCCCTGTCCGCACACGCCGGATCCCATGCAGCCCGAGCGGGCAGGAGAACGAGATTGAGCAAGTGGATGTCGCTGGGATGGATCGTGTTGCTGCTCGCAGGTTGTGCCAGGACACCAAAGGACGCCACGTCCACGTCCCCGGCGCCGGCAACGTCCGCGCCAGCCAGCGCCTCCATGCCGGGACGGCAGCGCAGCGAAGGAAAGCCCTACGAAATCCCGGAGAGCCAGGTCTGGACGGTGCCCGATCCGGCCTCCGGCCGCGACTACCAGGTGTTCGTCGCCTTGCCGCGCGGCTATGCAGACGATCCCGCCCGCCGCTATCCCGTCCTCTATGTCACCGACGCCGACTACGCCTTCCCGCTGGTGCGGCAGATCGCGCGGCGCCTGAACGGCGAAGGGCCGAAGATCGACGACTTCATCCTGGTGGGCCTGTCGTACGCCGTCGGCGACGAGCCCATGCCGAGCCGACGCCGCGACTACACGCCGACGCCGGAGGACGGAGCGAACGCGGCGCCGACCCCCACGCACGGCAAGGCCAACGGCTACATCGGCTACCTGCGCGACCAGGTGCTGCCGTTCGTGGCGCAGCGCTACCGCACCGACGAACGCAGGCGCCTGTACCTCGGCCACTCCTACGGCGGCCTGCTCGGCACCCAGATCCTGCTGAGCGCGCCGGAGATGTTCGCCGGCTACATCCTGGGCAGCCCGTCGTACTGGTACGGCGAGCACGCCATGCGCGACCAGGAGAAGGCGTTCGCCGCCACTCACAAGGATCTGCCTGCGCAGGTCTATCTGTACGTCGGCGAGTACGAGCAGACCCGCTACGGGCAGAACTACGACATGGTGGACGATGCGCAGGCGATGGTGCGCAGCCTGCGCGCCAGGCGCTATCCCGGGCTGCAGGTGCAACTGGATGTGCTCAACGACGAGGACCACCTGAGCGTGGCGCCGCGCGGACTCACCCACGGGCTGAAGTATCTGCTCGCCACCAAGGAGTCCCGATGACACGCCTGGCGCCCCGGCGAGCGGGCCGGCGCGCATGCGCGGCATTGGCCATCTTGGTCGCCGCATCGGCAGTAGCGACGGGCGCGGCGGCGCAGACGGGGGCGCCGGCGCCCGGTGCGGGATTCGAAGTCGAACGCTACGCGGTGACCCTGCGTCCCGACTTGGCGACCACCGCCGTGGCGGGCACGCAGAGCATCACGTTGCGCGGCACGCAGCGGGTGTCGCAGCTGGTGTTCTCGCCCAATGCCTTGCGGCTGCATGCCGCGTCGCTGGACGGGCGCGCGGTGACGGTGGTCAGTCGCGCCGACGGCGTCGTCTTCGAACTGCCCGCGCCGCTGGAGAAGGGCGCGAGCGCCACGCTCCGCTTCGCGCTGGAGGGCGTGCCCGCGCGCGGCCTGGTGCGCGCCGGCGACGGCGTCTACAGCAGCTATTTCGCCTGCGACTGGATGGTCTGCCTGCAGGACGCGCCCGGCGACAAGGCCGCGTTCGCGCTCGACCTGCTGCTGCCGGCAGGCGCGACCTCACTCGGTGTAGGCAAGGCGTTGCCGCTGCGTCCGCGCCACGACGGCCTGGTCCTGCATCGCTGGCGCTCCACCCGGCCCTACTCGGCCTACCTGTTCGGCTTCGCCGCGGGCACCTTCGCCAAGGCGACGGTCAACACCGACGTCGGCGAACTGGTGTACCTGGACGCCACCGGGAACAGTGCCGACCTGCCGGCGGCGTTCGCGCAGGCGCCAGGCATCGCGCGCTTCCTCGCCGACAAGGCCGGCATCGCCCTGCCCGACCGGCGCTATACGCAGTTGCTGGTGCCGGGACAGGAAGCGCAGGAGGCCGCGACGTTTTCGCTGATCGGGCAGGAAGCCCTGGAAGAAGATCGCCAGGCGCCGTCCGCAGCGTGGATCGTGGCCCACGAGATGGCCCACCAGTGGTGGGGAAACCTGGTGACCTGCGCGACGTGGCAGGACTTCTGGTTGAACGAAGGCATCACCACGTTCATGACCGCGGCGTGGAAGGAGCAGGCGGTCGGCGCTGCCGCCTATCGGCAGGAACTGGAACAGGCACAGCGTCGGCTCGAGCGCGCCCGCGCCGCGGGCTTCGACAAGCCGCTCGCGTGGTCGGGCAGCTATCCATCCCTCGGCATGCGCCGCGCCGTCCAGTACAGCAAGGGCGCACTGTTCCTGGCGCACCTGCGTGAGCGCCTGGGCGAACAGGCCTTCTGGAACGGCATCCGCGGGTTCACCCGCGGCCATGCGGGAAAGACTGTCACCAGCCGCGATTTCCAGGCCGCGATGGAGCGCGCGAGCGGCCAGGACCTGTCGGCGGTCTTCGTCGAATGGGTCTACGGCAGTGCCGAGCCGACGGCAGCAACACGCTGAAAGCGGTCACCGCGACACCGCCGCCGCACGGCCGCCTGCGCCGCATCGCAGCGGCCGTCGCCGGTCACTGCAACACCCGCTGCGCATCGACGCTCTCCACGCCCTGCAGTTGCCCAAGCCAACTGTCGAACCATGGCTTGTGCGACACGCCGACAATCGAGAGCACCCGTGCGCCCGGCGTCTCGCGGAACGTCTGCTGGAGGTTGGCGACCATGCGCAGGTTGCGGATTTCCCAGCCGCTCACCCAGATCTGCGGATAGTGCTGCGGCGACGCCGCGCGCATCGCCGCGCCGGCATTGACGTCTGCGTAGATCGCCAGATTCTCCGGGCTATTGATGAAGCGGTACAACGGCAGCAGATCGCCCTGCTGCAGCGCCTGCTCCTGCCGCTCGATCCCGTCCAGCGCGGCCCTGCCGTCCTTCCACGCCTGCTCGATCGATTGGCCGAACGCCTTCCTGTCGGCGACCCGGATGTTGTCGCCGGTGTGGTCGTCCACCGGGTGCACGCGCGGCAAGCCCAGCCGTGCCGCCAGGCGCGCACCGATGCGGTAGTTCTCGTTGCTGCTCGTGGCGATCTTGGCAAGCGCCGCCACCAGCGCCGCGTCCAGGCCATCGCCCGCGTGCCGCTCGGCCGGCGCCAACTGTAGCCATTGCGCATAGGCGGAGGCACGTTCGTTGGCCGCCAGGAACACGGCCGCCAGTCGTCGCCGCTGCGCAGGCGTCGGCTGCGCCGGCCAGGCGGCGAGCGTCGTGTCGACCTCGGCGAGGGCGGCGGGCACATCCAACCCCGTCGCTGCCTGCGCCTCGCTGGTCGACAGGCAATAGTCGGCGCCATAGACGCTGGGGTGGCGCGCAGCGAGATCGCACTGCTCGCCGCCGATGGCCTCGATGGCGATGATGTCCGGCTTGAATGCCGCGAGGCGATCGAGCAGCGCGTCCAGCGCCGCTGGCGCAACGCCGCCGTCGATCTCGCTGAGATGGACCGACCCCAGCACCAGCACCTGCGTGCGCGGCCCCAGCATGTCCTTGTCCAACGTCGTCAGATCCACCTGCGCCTGCGCAACGGCGGGCAGCGCCAGCGCCACGCACCATCCCACCATCGACCGCCATCGCGCCATGCCATCCCTCCATCCGGTTGTAGCGGACAGTGTCGCCAAACGCGCGCACCGCCACCCGTGCCGTTGGATGGCGTGCCGAAAGGCATGCGTCGGTGACGTGCGATGGGTTTCGCCGTCGCCGCGGCGCGTGCATGCCAATCGTTGCGCAACAACCAAGCGGGCTCACTTCTTGCCATCCAAGTAGTGGATGAAAGAAGCGAGCCCGATCGGTTGCTACAAGGAATGCCAACGCGTGCGTGCGGACGTTGCGCCAGCAAGGCGCGACAGGTCGACGACCTGCCACGCCATGGGATCACATCGACTTCTTGATCTCTTCCGCCTTCGCCAGATGCTGCTCGACGTGCGTCCTGGTCTCGGTCAAGTGCTTCTTGACCGGATCGGTCGACGCCGCCGCCGTCATCTGCGAGTCGATCAGCTGCAGCGCCTCCTTGTGCCCGGCGATCATCGCGTCGATATAGGCCGCCGCGTAGTCCTTGCCGGACTTCTGGCCCAGCGTGGTCAGCTCCTGCTCGCCCTTGGTCTCCAGCTGCTTGACGTCCGGCGTTTCGGCCAGCGTGCCGAGCGCCTTGGTCTTCTCCAGGTTGGCGGAGTGCTCCTTCTCCATCATCTTGGCGTAGTCCAGCACCGCACCCGTCACCTTCTTTTCCTGCGCCTGCTTTGCCGCTGCGATTTCGTTCTTGTCGACCGCACCCAACAGGCCGAGCGCGATGTCGTCCCCGGAGCTGGCGCGCGCCGCACCTTCCGGTGCCGGACTGGCTTCGCCGACCGGCGGCGTGGTGGGCGTCGCGGCGCCGCCGACCGGCGTCGGCTCGGTGGAGGCCGCCGGCGCGTCCGCGGTGGGTGCCGGAGCGTCGTTGTCCTTGTTCTTGCAGCCCGCGATGGCCAGCGCACCGACGATGGACAGCACCAACAGTGAATGTTTCATATGCGATTCCTCCTCCAATGGGGAGGCCAGCATCGCGCTATGCGGGTGAAGACGCATCATGCAATCGGGATGAATTCTTCAGTTTTGTAGTGTGACGATGAAAGTGCCGATGCATGGTCAAGCGCGACGGCCATGGGCTGTTTCGAACGAAGAGGCGCGGCAGTCGAATGTGTCCGTCGCCATGCATCGGATCGCTGCGCCGCGATCCTAACTAGGCATTGCCTCCATCCACCGGCACCTCGCGATCAATACTTGAGCGCGTTCGCGGTCGGCGCGAGCGGAGCGAATCGCGCGCTCCTGAAATCGTGCAACAGCCGGAAGACCCGTTCGCCGTCCTGCGCATAGTCCCGAAAACCGCTTTTCGTGAGCCGGTACAGACAGCCATCGCGTGCGAAGACCAGATCGCCGCCGTCCCAGTCGGCCCAGTCGCTGCCGGGCAGGTCCAGCAGCACCGTGCCGTCGCGGTCCAGGACACGATGGTCCAGGCCGTACCATGCCTCGTTCCCGCGGCCGACGACCTGCAGCAGCGACTGCAACCGGCGGCCGCTGGCGCCCGGCTTCTCCCACACGCGCGGACGGGTGAAGCGGTAGAGCACGCCCGACGTCAGGCCACCGGTTTCGCCCACACCCGCATCGATCACCTGCCAGCCGTCGCGCTGCCGCAGCGCGCTGTCGATCGGCTCGTCCTCGCCGCCGCCCGAGCCGCGTCCGAACGGCCGCACCTGCAGGTCGTGCGGCACCTGGAAGCCGGTCGGCAACGGAAAGGGATCGCGGCCCTCCTGCGAACGATGGTTCAACAGCAGGGTCCGTTCGTCCTCGAACATGCCGCCACCGCCCCAGCAGTCGCCCTTCGGCCACAACGCCAGCGCAGTGAAGAATGGCGGACGCGACAGCGCTGTCCAGGTGACGAAATCGCCCTGCTGCTTGGACGCGAAATACACCAGCAACCGACCCGACGGCGACAGATCGCAACGTCGCTCGTAGATGCGGCCCTTGAACCACTGCCCGTGCTCGAAGCTGTCCTCGCGCAGGTCCCAGCGGATGAGCTGCACCTGTTTGCTGGGTCCGCGGCGGAAGATCACACCGGTGCGCGCCTCGCGCGCCAGCAGTGCGTAGAGCCGCGTGGCCGGGGGACGCTGTTGCGCGTGATGCTGGGTCGTTTCCAATCGATCGCCTCCCTCTACCCGAGCTGCCAAGCACGTTCGCCAATAGACCGAAGCGCGCGCTGCCTCTCTCCAATCGTACCTCCATGTGCCGTCAGGTCCTATGACGGGCGCTGTGCATCATCGGGAACGGCCTGGATATCGACGACGTAGGCGCTTCCATGCCGGCTCGTGTGTGGATCAACACGCCTCCCACGCATGACAACCGTAAAAACACCAAGGTAAGCTGCGGCCACTCAACCGCTGCCGATGCCACGCCCATGCGCCGCGTTCAGACCGATGCCCTCTCCATCGACCTGCCCGATCGCTTCACCGTCGTGCGGCAGGTAGGCCAGTTCGTCAAAGCGGCGTACCCCGTCGCCGATGATGAAGTTTCGCTGGGTGTCGTCATCGTGCGACGCGAGACCCCGCACGATGCCGCCGCCGATCCCTGGGAAGGCTTTCGTGCCGAGTGCCGGACACGGCGCGGCGAAGTCGCGGTATTGGCCGAGCAGGCACTGGTGATCGACGGCCGCCCTGCATTCCAGGTGACCGCGCAGGGCGACGACTATGTGTATCTGTTCGTCATGGTGCTTTTGGACGATGCCTTGTACCTGGACATCGTGGGCGACTGCCCGGCCGGCACCGAGGCCGAGCATGTTCCAGTGCTCGACGCCGCGCTGCGCAGCCTGCGCGTGACCGGCGACGCCGCCGCTTCGCTGGCGGCGCACGACGCCTGGATGCAGAACATGCTCGGCGGCCAGGACGACGAGGACGGCAACGACGATGGGCATCCCGCACCCGTGACCGCGCCGGCGGAGCCGTTCCGCATTCCCGAGGACGGCCGCGACGTCTTTCTTATCGACGACCTGGCGTTCGACTTCCGGCGCGAGACCGGGGCGAGCATCGGCAATACGGGCAGCAGTGGCGACGAACTGGTCATCGACCTGCAAGCGCGTGCACGCAAGGCGGACGCGACCGCACGCGCGCATCTGGTGGACGATACCAAGGTGTATTTCCGATTCTCGGTGAAGGGCGTCCACCGCGCGGGCGTGCCGACTGGCCGTATCCGCTTCGAGGACGATCGCGAGCCGGCCCACCAGGCCTATCTCTGGTCGGGCGGCCTGCGTTTCGACCTCAAGCTCTGGGGAGAGTTGGTGCTGGAGCAGGGCTGGGTCGGCTTCAGCGGCTACCTGCAGGCGTACGGCGCCGGCCATCGCTATCCCGTGCGCATCGCGCGCAAGCTGGCGACGGAGACCCTGGACTGGTCGAATTACCGCTTCACCTCGATGGACGAGCTGTCGAGCGCACCGCCTGGCCTGCCGCGCCACGCGCACCTATCCAATCTGGCCGGACCCACGCTACCGGAGGCGTTGTACGCCTATACGTCGCTGCGTTCGCTCAGCGTCTACTACGACGACGAAGCCGCCGGCGCCAACGGATTGCGGGAATTGCCGGACGCGATCGCCCGCTTCTCCGCCCTGGAGGACCTGAGCATCGTCAGGGCCAAGGCCCTCGAGCGTCTCCCCGCCGCGCTCGGGGCGCTGCGCGCACTGCGGCGCCTGCACGTCACCCGCACCGGCATTCGCACCGTGCCGCCGGAACTGCTGTCGCTGCCACTGATGTATTGCGTGCTGGACGACAACGCCATCGAGCAGCTGCCCGACACGTCGTTCCCCGCCACACTCAAGACCCTGTCGCTCGCAGGCAACCAGTTGCAGACCGTGCCCGCCAGCGTCGCGGCCTCGCCGGCGCTGCAACGGCTGGACCTCACCAACAACCCGTTGACCGCGCTGCCCGCCGGGCTGGAGCGCATCGAACGGTTGGAACTGGAACTGCCGAAGAAGCACGCCCTGCTGGACTACCGCTACAAGGGCGCCGGCGACCAAGGCACGGTCGCCTTCGACGATGACGCCTACTACGTGCGCAGCGACCCGGGTTTGGCCCAGCAACTGGAGCAGGCGCTGGCAAGCGACGCGCAGTGGGCGCCCTACCGGTCCGGGATGCAGGCGCTGGCCTGGCGCGCAATCGCGCTGGCCACGGACGAAGCGGACGACTACCGGATGCGCGGCAACACGCGCTTCGGCGGACTGCCCGACCTGCCACCGGACATGTCCTACCCCCGGGTCACCGCCTTCGACGGCACGATCCGCCCCATGCAGTTCATCGCGCAACTGGACTGCGCGCAGCTGGCCCCGCTACAGACCTACCTGCCGCGGGACGGCGTGCTGTATTTCTTCATCTCGGACCAGGAAGACCTCACGCCGCAGGTCTTCCATTACGCCGGTCCGCGCGCGGCGCTGCAGACCGCTGCGGACCTGGCGAGCGATGCAGCGCTGGTCGACGACCAGGACGACGGCACCCTTCCCTACCGCGCCAGCGCCGCCCGCTGGATCAGCGTGCCGCATTTCTATTCCGACGAGGAGTATTACCAAGGCGCGGCCGAGGGCCTGGATGCCCTGGAGGAAGCGTATGAGCTCGTCGAATCGTTGCGCGATCGGCTTGCCGCGCAGTCCCCCGTCTCTCCGGTGCACGGCGTGAACAGCCACGTGTTCAAGCAACACGATACCCCGCTCAGCGAAGCCGCCAACCGCCTGCACGGTCGCCCGGAGGATTTCATGGTGCTGCTGCGCGTCGCATCGGATGCGAACCCCGGCTTCTGCTTCTGGGACGCAGGCGAGCTGTATTTCGTGATCCACAAGAGCGACCTCGCCAAGCAGGATTTCTCCAACGTGTACTGCGGGTTGGAGAGCAGCTAGGCGCTCGACCTGAGAACGGGTATCTGAGCAGGCGTCCTGCTGCCTGCTTCCCGCTTCCATCATCGCGCCTCCCACTTCGCGCATGGTGCTGCCCCTCTTCCCGAGAGAACGCTCGCCATGGTGGATCGGCAACGCGTACATGGGCCGCGGCGTCACTTGTGCGCACGCAAGCAATACAGCCGCTGCGCTAGCGACCTGGCGGCGACGTGTCTCGCTCGCATTCGACGTTGCTTTATGAAGTCCCTTTATCCACGCCGCGACAGCCGTTGCGCGCGTTCATGCCCCTGCAAAGGACAGACGGCTAAGCTCCACTTGACGCCACGGACGCAGAAGGACGCACGATGTCGCAGCACGCCATCGAGGACCTGATCGAGAGCACGATCCATCTGGTCGACCGCAGTGCACTGGACGGCCCATGCCAATCCTCGCTGATCCACGGGCTGTTGCATCTGCAAGCGCGCTACGACACCAGCCTGACCTGGTTCCGGTTGCCCGGTGTGTTGCTGCGCCACGGGGTGCTGGTGCGTACGCCAGTGGAGGCCATCGCCGATGCCGGACTGCGGGCCGAGGCGCTGGCTGCGACTGAGCCGGGCTGGCTCGGGCGCGATGACGATGCGGGCTACCTCGAATGGGAAGGCCAGGCGCGCGTGCTCTATCGGCAGGCCGATGCCGACCACGCCCTGCCGTTGCCGACGTTGCTGCGCAGCGTACTCACGCTCGCCGACCAGGCTAACGAGACCGCACTGTTCACCGACTGGTATGCGCTGCTGGTGAACGGCTGGCTGGACGAGACATTCACCGCCGAGGATGGCGTGGCGCCCACGCTCGACGGCCTGCTCGCGTCGGACGACTTCCAGGCGATCCGCGCGTTGGCAGCGCGCCGCGGGCTCAAGCGCCGGCGTGGCGTGCCGCAAGACCTAACGCTGCCCCGGCTGACGGAGAGCGAGCACGACGAGGTCGAACGCAGCTTCGGCCTGCGCTTCTTCCTGGAACCCAAACGCAAATCGTCCCTCCTGCTGGCCGCGCGCGACAAGGCGTTGATCCAGCAGGCCAGGGTGCGTGAACTGATTCCCGCGCTGGTCGAGCAGAATCTCGGCGCCGCCCTGCAGGCCGCAGGCTGGTTGCCGGTGCATGCCGGCAGGGACCGTCAATGGTGCTGGATCCGCGAGCGCGACGGCAGCCGCCAGTTCCTCTGGGCCACCCATGAAATGGGTCGGGGCATGCTGATGATCCAGGTGGGCGTGCAGCACGCGCGACTGCTGGCATGGCAACGGCGCCAGGCCACCCCGCAATTGCACGACCTGCATTTCTACGCGATCGCCGCAGGATTCTTTGCCGAGGAGGTGCAGCAGAGCGCGGACATCGGCGATTTCGGCGGCTGGGCGCTGGATGCCTCCAAGAACGATACGCAGCTGTGCGCCGCCATCGAGCGCCTGATTGCCGCGCTGCCCGCAGTGGATGCGAACTACTTCGGCTTCATCGACCAGCAGTTCCCGGAGCCGTTTTTCTCCCGCAGCGCCGATAGCCTGCTGCACCTGCTGGAAGAAGGCGATGACGACGGCATGGTGCCACCGGACGTGCTGTTCGACAGCCCCGACAGCCTGTTGCTGGCCTTCGTCTTCCATCACCTGCAGCATGGCGACGAGGCCGGTGCCACGGCGATCGTCGAGCGCCTGCGGACACGCCAGGCCGCGCGCGAGCGCCTCAGCGCTTGGCACCGCGACCATCTGGCTCCGTTCCTGCAGCAATGGGACGAAGGCCAGCGCGACCTGCCAATGCCGCCAGTGCTGCATGCGCTGCTGATCGGCCACTTGCGAGCTCAGGAAGCGGGTTGAGCAGCGCCGTCAATCACCTCGCCTGCAGAGCTGAACCGGCTCCGATCATGGACAAGACGTCAGCGGCCAACGCACGGCGATAGGCAGCGTGCAACCGGTGAACAAGCGCGTTTTTTCCATTCGATGCCGCGGTCTGGCACTGGTATTGCTTCAGCCGGCGCGGCGATCCTGGCGAAGTGAAGCGCATCCATGCCGTGGCACCTGACGTAGCCAACGGGCCATGGTGTTCCGCTGCATCTGATGTTCGCGGCCGACTGGATATCGGCCTGCACCATGACCGGCTTGCCCGCCACCAACGCATATTCGCGGTAGTACGGCTTGACCATGCTCACCTTGCCCTCGTTGATCGTGCGTATGCTGCCGGTCTCGGGCATGCCGAGCGAGGTGCCGGGAATCTCGCCGACCATCGAACGGAACGCATTGCCGAGCGAACCGGGCACCTCGATTTCCTCGTCGTACTGGTCCTCGCACATCGCGTTGGTGTTCAGGGTGAGGCCCACGCCATTTTGGCCGAACGTACGCAGGCGGGCAGGCGCGGCGACCAGACCATCGGCGGCGCCTCCTCCCGCAGCCGCGCAGAACGGCAGGACGAGCAGCATCAGCCAGCAAAACTCGCGAGGGAACAGACTCAAACAGGACCTCCATGGTCGAGCGGGAAGCATCGAAGCGATAGCGCGATGCCGATGGACGCGTTATCGGCCAGGCGCCCGGTTCCTCGACCGCGCTCAGGGTCCGAAGCGTCCGCCGCTCGGGAAGGCCTGCAAATCCTCAATGACCCTGTACGGCACTCGCGCTGCGATGCCGGCGCGCTGGCTTGATCCGGACCGTCGGTAGCTACAGCGAAAAACGGAAATCGTAGGAGATCCTGGTGCCGCCGCTCAGATTGTCCAGCGTGCCGTGCACCATTTCCGTGCCGTAGAACATGAAGCCTTCGCCGTACTCGAGTTCCACCGGCTTGAAGTCGCTCAGGCCCGGCGCGGACTCCACGTACATCGAATTGCTGCCGTGGGTCCGCGTTACCGGCAACCAGATGTTGACCAGATTCGGCCGCTGCCCGTACTCCTCGTCGCGGTGGAAACGCAGGATCGCCCGAGAGCCATGGAAGTTGACGCGCATCATCGCCTCCGGCTGCAGGCTGCGGATCGGACCGACGAATCCGGCGATGTGGTCGAAGACCAGCGAGTGGATGAGCGCCATCGAGCGCTCGGTCACCGCCTCACGCAAGGCCTTGCTGACATCCCAGCTGTTGCGGGTGATGAAGTGGTGCGGCAACGCGAGGTCCGCATCCCGAGGGTTCCAGCGCGGATCCAGATGCAGCGTTTCGAGCGCGTCGGTGCCGAAGAATTCGGCCACGATCGCGCGCAGGTCCCAGCGTGCGGTGTCGTAGGCGAAGACCGACGACAGCGGCAGGGCACGCCCTGCCACGTCGACCGTCGCCGGGCTGCAAAACCGGACGGGGGATGCGATGGATGCCATGACGGGCCCTACCCTTCGTCGGCCGCACCGAACCGGCGCCGCGGCCTAGCCCGCAAGCGCCAGCGCCTTGGTGAGCAGGTCTTCCGCCGCCACCGTGTCGTCCTTGGGGCGCGACGCCTTCGCCGACCCGAGCGACGGATTGTCGTCCTCCTCCGCCAGCACTTCGACCACCGCGACCGCGACCTCGGTCATGACTTCGGTGGTCACTTCGGTCGTGACCTCGGTGGTCACCTCCGTGGTGACTTCCGTGGTCACCTCGGTGGTCACTTCCGTCGTCGTGTTGCTGATCATCGCGGCGATCACGGTGATGTTCGGCGGACTGGTCGTCGACTTGGTGGTCCCCGAGAGGTTCACGTAGGTGGGCTGCGCTCCGCTGTTCCACATCTCCCCGTAAAGCGTCAGCGTCGGTGCCTGCGAATTGGAGAACTGGATGATTGCGTTCTGCGGATTGCCGTTCTGGCTGAACCATGCGAGCTGGTCGATCTCGCCGTTCGGCCCCTTTTCGCCGGTATAGACCGGCTTGTTGACGACCGATCCGGCATAGGTGACCTCGGGCGCATTGATCACCAGCTTGTCGCTGAGCTCCGTGCTCTTGCCGTCACTGGTCAGACTGAACAGATTGTAGGTGCCGTTCCACGTGGACAGTTGCTGGGTCGCGGTGCCGGCATTGCCGAACAGATTGTTGGCCGCCGGCAGCGGGTCGCTGCCCTGCGCGAACAGGCCGACGAAGCCGTTGACGCCGGCATTCTGGTAGAACGTCAGCTGCGCCGAGGTCGCGTTGTTGCTCGACGCGGACCAGCTCACTCCAGTCGCGGTGAACGCCGGGGAGTTGATCGCCGCGCCATTGAGCGTGATCGATTGGCTGCTGGCATCGATCACCACCGGGCCGGGAATATAGGTTTTCCCGTCCGGTTGCAGCCAGCTGGTCATGTAGGTTCCGGACGGATCGAAGGTCGCCATTGTCGTGTCCTCTTGTCCTGCAGATGGAAGGAGCGGCGGAAGATCAGGCTTCTATCAAGCTGTCTTTGCTGGTGTGGACGTCGGCCATGGCGCGGGTCACCGCGGAGGGCGTGGCGGCGTAGCCGCGCTGCCGCAGCCAGGACGCGACCAGGCCTTCGTATTCCCCGATGGCGATCTCGCGGTCGGCGACGGCCTGCGCGACCGCGGCCTGCCGGTCGCGATAGTCGCGTGCCAACGCCGGATCGAGCAGCGCGGCGCCCACGAAGCGCACCGCCTCCTTGTCCGGATCGCGCTTGAACATCATCCGGGTCACGCCGGTGTGTTGCAGCAGCAGCGAACGCCGCTCGTCGGCGGTCAGGCCAGCACGGGCGTCGAGGTAGGCCTTGGGGTTGGTGCGGAACTCGCCCTGGGCGCGCTGGTCCAGTGCAAGCGTGAGCAGCGTCTGGTACAGCGGCTCGGAGGCGAAGCTGTACTTATAGCCAGCAGGCACCTTGTGGTTGTGGATGTTGCGACGGGCGATCTCGGCCAAGACCGGATAATCGTCGCGGTCGCAGATCAGCGGCGTGCGCCGCGCCTCGCTGATCTTGGCCAGGCCGAGCTTGGCGAGCATGTCCGGATCGGACTGGATCGCGTCCTTGGCCGGAATGAAGAACGTGGAGATGCCGGACACCTTCGCCTTCACCTCCGGATCGCGATAGTCGCGGATCACATAGCGATCGATCTGCGGCGGGCCGGCGAACATGTTGGCGACATAATTGATCGCGGGATGATCGGGGCCGTAGATCTCTTCGAGATAATCGAGCAGCACATCGAACTTGTCGTTCTTGTAGCCGCCGAACTTGAAGCCAAGATCGCCGATGCAACCGACCTGCCACAGCACGAAGTTGGCGGTGGTATCGATCTTGCGCCGGCGCAGCAGGAAATCGGTGGCCTCGTAGATCTGCATGCCCGGCACGCTCGGGTCCACACCCAGGTCGGCATAGAGGCAATCCTCGGCGGAAACCGCCGGCAGCATCACCGCGTCGTAGCCTTCCTGGCGCGCGATCTCGATCGCGTTGTGGGACGGCGTCACGAACACCCCGGGATGGCCGTAGAACAGCGCGCAAACATATTTTCCCGCACGCACTTCGGCCATGATCCGCTCGATCATCTGCACGTAGGTGATGATTCGCGCCTTGTCGTCGGCGTAGTACTCGTAGAGATCGAAGGCATTGGAGTTCTGCGCCTCGATCCACATATCGGTGACCGGGTCGGCGGCGGCGTACAGCACGATGTCCGCCTGCTGGATATGCGCCTGGGCTTCCAGCGTGAAATGCGACACGGCCTTGATTCCGGAACCGATGACAACCAGCCTTCCCTGTTTCTCACGCACAGCACCTTGCTCGCCGCTTGACATAAAGGCCGCCCCGGTTTCAGAGAGATGTGGATAGACGCTACGCCGATTCAAAAAATAGTTTGTAGACATCTCAAGCGCGTAAATATGGATTTCAGATCTAGGTTTTCTTTGATTTTCTCCAGATAAACCCAGTAAACCGAGGCGTCACGCATTGCTTCTCGCAGTGAAGTGCATTCCGCGCCCTGGCACTTGGGGTAGACAAGTCTCGGCACCCTGGCCAGACCATCCTGTCCATCACAGAAAAACGGAAGGCGTGCTTCCTACAGTCGCCTTGGTCGCGGCATCCCGCGACCTTCCATCCACAGGAGAGCGACGATGAACCTCGAACGGTTGAGCGCGCGGCTGTCGGCAACAGGAACCAAGACGATAAAGATGCACGGCATGGGCTTGGCCCTGGCAGCGGCCATGGCAGCGGTGGCGGCAGGCGCCGCGAACGCAGCGGCGGCGCAGGCAGCGCCGAGCGATGCGCTGACAGCGGCGCAGGCGGTAGAGCACGATCTGCCCGCCATTGCGGCCGCACTGGATGTCGATCCCGCACGTGCCCGCAGCATCATCAACGTGCAGGAGCACGCCGCCGACCTAGCGGACACGCTGCGCACGCAATACGCCAATCGGCTCGCGGGCATGTACCTCGAACACGCTCCGGCGGACAGGCTGGTCGTGCGCCTGACCGGCGACCAGGCGGTTCGCACCCAGTTCCACACCTTCGGCACCGATCCGCTCGAAGTGACCTTCGTGCCCGGTGCGACGCATACCGTCGCGCAACTGACCAGCGGACTGGAACGTGCGCTGGCGACCGGCCTGCGCGAGAAGGCATCCGGCGTCCATGCCGGCTACGTCGACGAACGCACCGGTTCGATCGTCATCGAGGTGGACCAGGGCACCCGCAGCACGGCCCGACTGACCAGGCAGCTCGAGCAGCTCGCGGGCGTACCGGTGCGCATCGAAGCCTCGCCGCGCGCGGTGACGCAGGCGGTCTATGGCAGCGGCAGCATCTCGTCGCTGTGCACCACGGGCTTCGCGGTCAACCATGCAGCCAGCAACCAGCACGGCGTGCTGACGGCCGGGCATTGCGACACCGGCGCGGCACAGACCTACTCCGGCATCGATGGCGCATCGCACACGCTGAACGAGGTGGCGCTGCTGGCCAACGCGAATGCAGACCTGCTGCGCCTGGGCAACACCGCCGTCGCGTTCGGTGGTTACTTCTACGCCGACGCCTGGCGCGCAGCGACCGGCCGTCGCACCCGCGCCGCAACCACGACCGGCGCCGTGCACTGCCACTACGGTCGCAACGGCGGCTACAACTGCGGCAGCGTGCAGTCGACCGTGGCCAACCCCGGCAGCATCTGCGGCCCCAGCAACACCTCCGCCTGCAATGCGGTGTACGTGCGCGTGGCCGGCGCCTCACTGTTCTGCATCGGCGGCGACAGCGGCGGCCCCTGGTTCACCGGCACCACGCTCGCCGCGGGCATCCACTTCGCCGGACCCACCGCAGGCGGCAGCCCGTGCTACTACACCAGCACCGACTGGGCCTACGACAGCATGGGACTCAACCTGCTCTATCCGTAGAGCGCGGGCGCGGCATGATGCTGCGCAGCGTGTACTGGAGATCGGCCGGTGTATATATGGCCGATCTTCTGGCCAACGTGGGAAGCGCCATGCGAGTTCCGGGAATTGCATTGATGATGTGCTTGGGCGCAACGGGATGCGGCACGGCAGACGACACCACGCCAAGGCCGGCGAGCGCGCCGGCCGACGCGGCCGCGACGACGCCGGCAGCAGCCGCGCCGGACGAACGGATCGAGTCGGCCACCGGCCCGATCGTGGAGCGGATCCGCGCGCAGTACGCCGAACGCCTGGCCGGGCTCTACTATGAGCGCAAGCAGAAGCGGATCGTCGTTCGGCTCACCGGCACGGACCCCGTGGCACCGGAAACGCACACCGTGGGAGGCAGCACGCTGCAGGTCGTGTTCGAGCCCGGCGCCGCCCACTCGTTCGCGGAGTTGAACCGGATCCTGGCCGACAGCACGGCCAAGATCGCGGCGGCGTTGCCGACGGCGCACGCCCGCTACGTGGACGAACGCAGCGGCGCGATCGTCATCGCGGTCGCGCCAGACGGTACCGGCGGCAAGGCGAAGGAAGCGGAGCTGACGCAAGCGCTTGGCGTGCCCGTGCGGATCGAAGTGGAGGCACCTGCGGTACTGCAGCGGTAGCGCCGCTGCGTTCTCATGCACTGTCGCCGAACAGCACGAACATCAGCAACACCGCCGCCACGGCCAAGCCGATCCCGACCAAACGTCCTCTCTGCCGGCGCGCGTTGCGCCGTTTGATGTCGGGCAAGTCGAACCAGTAGCCACTGTCCTGGTGCGGCGGGGAAGACTGGTTTCGCTTCGAAGATCCAGGAAACATGCGTCGCTCCATCTGCAAACTGCGGTGGAAGGCATCGCACGCGTGCTGCCGATGCATGGCAACGTCGCGTGCGCCGCCGGTGCGGTGTCGTGTCAGAAGCGGAACAGATAGCCGGCCGAGATCCGGGTCTGCCGCGATTTCTCCAGCAATGGGCTGTCCTTGATCCCGTCGCCGTACTGGGTACCGGCCACGTCCACGAAGAACGTGTGTCGCTCGGCAGGGCTGTAGTCCAGCCGCAGGCCCAGCTCGACATTGACCGTGCCCTCGCCGTCATAGGCCGGGCGGGCCAGCGTGGCTTCCTCGGGACGCACGCCGTAGTAATAGGCCACGTACTTGTCGTCGACCCATTCCGCGGCCACACGCGGTGTCAGGCCGAAGCGGCCCATGCCGAAGCGGTGCTCGGCCTGCACGCGTCCGCGCGCGCCTTCGCTCTTGTCCATCACGTCCACCAGGTATTCGGCGGAGATCTCGGCAAACGGGCTGTTCCAGGTCACCGCAGCGCCGGCCCAGATGCTGTCGTCGCGCTCCTGCATGCCTTGCAGGTAATCGGAGTCCTCCGGGTCGTAGCCGTCCATGGCGTAGCGTGCGCGCACGCGGAAGTTCAGCACGTCGCTGTCGTTGATCTTGAAGTCGAACCGCCCCGCATTGATTTCCGTCCAGCGGTTCTCGAAATAGACGATCGGCAGCCCCTTCGTTTCCTGGTCGTAGTCGCGGTAGGGGCGATCGATCACCGCGGCGCCCAGCCCGATTCCCCAACGCGAACTCTTGGCCTCCGGCACCTCGGCCTCCTGGGCGCCGGCGGGCAGCGCAGCGGCCAGTCCGATGGAAAGAACACCAGCCCACCCCAGAGCCGCGCGCGGCGAAGATGTGTTTGGCGACGAACGATGAGATTCCTCATGACGCATCTTTGAATCCTCGATAGGGCCGGCCATCGGCGGCCGGCAAGCGGTTAGGGGTTGCCCTGGCGGCAGAGCGGCCGCTCCCGCCCGATCGCCGCCGCGTCGCGTAGTGGGAACATCGCCTTACTGACCGACCGGACAGTAGAGATCCTAGCGCTATAATGACCGAACGGTCATTACACGACCGACTGCGGTAACTGGGCGTTCAGCTTGCGCGCCCGCCGCTCGCTGCATCCCGATATGCACCGCGTCAGCGCAGCACAAGCCAACCCAATGCTGCAGCCGGTCCAGCCACTGCCGCCGCCGTGGCGCCACCCGCTACACTGACGGGTCAAGGTCGCTTGCCGCGTTTGCAGACTTGCCCGGCTTGGCCCTGGCGGGACCGGAACGGCCCGAACGATGGAGGCACCGATGGCGACGAAGAACGCGAAAAAGACGCCTGAAACGGCGGATGGCACCAAGAAGAAAAGGACGCGACTTTCCCCGGAGATCCGCCGCAAGCAGATCCTGGAGGCCGCGCTGGTCGAGTTCAGCGCGCAGGGCTTCGCCGCCACCAGCATCGCCATGATCGCGCGGCGCGTCGGCATCTCCAAGGCCAACGTCTACGTGCATTTCTCCAGCAAGGACGAGATCTTCGAGACCTTGCTGCGGTCGCTGTCCGCACTGGGAAGGAGCCAAGGCAACTGGCGCCAGATCGAGGACACCCACGACGTGCCCGGCTTCATCGACAACCTGGTCGATGTCACCTATGCCTCGTTCACGCCCGAGGCCCTGGCCATCCTGCGGCTGATGATCGCCGAAGGGCACCGCATCCCGGACGTGCTGACGAAGTGGAACGAATCCAACGTCAGCGCCCGCGCCGAACGCCAGGCCATCGTCGACGAACAGGTGGCGGCGGGCCGGATGAAGCGCAGCCCGCTCAGCGAACACTTCCACTTCGCCATGACCCCGTTCGTCTACGCCGGCATCGCCAAACTGGTGTTCGGCGACGCCGCCACGGAAGAGGTGGAACGCATGAAGGAAACACACCGCAAGCTGCTGCATCAATTGCTGGAGCCGTAGGCACGGCGGTCGAGGCCTTCGCAAGCATCAAGCCGCACAGCGATCACACCGGCGCAGTAGCCCGTGCGCGCCGCGAGAATCAACATCAGTCTATGTGGCAAGGGGTCGACGAAGAAGTAAGCCACAAGAGAGGATCGTAAGCGCTACTTGCCGGCGCCCTTACCTACAGGCGCATGTGATCCAACCAGTCAGTTTGGATGCGGCACCGCCTACGCCGAAGACTGCTCCCCCAGGCTTCAGCGGAACACGTTCCGGCAAAACCGCTTCGTGGCCGAACCATTGATTGAGTTGCCGGTCACCGCGCCACCCTGCCTGAACTGCTCGAGCTTCTTTTTCACAGCGATGCCAGCCACGTTGGAAGCTGCCACGCTATCCGAAACTCCCTCGGCACCGCGAGGGATACCGATTTAACGGCTTACCAGGCCCCGGCATCTAGAGCCCAAAAGGCGATCAGCAACGGGCCTATACTCCCATCGTTCGGTGCGGTGTGGTCTGCTCCTGAGCTTGAGCCAGTACCTGTCGTTGCTCCAGCTCTTGCAGCCGTTGCATCGACTCCTGCACCGGAGTAGCAACGGCCTGTTCGGTACTCATGTGAGCACGCAGGTGTGCCGGATCGTTCAAGGCACCTTGCACCACGAAAACATTCTCTCCGGCGGCACGTCGTTCGGTCTTCTCACTCAGAACAACGTGATCGATACGAGTCAGGCCATTTTCTCGCGCCAACCCAGCCAAGCTCGCGGTCATCCGTTCGCTGGCATCGTCCGATGCCCGGCCAAGCGAGGCATCCAAGCGATGCACAGCACTTCGTGCTTGATCCACCAGCGGATTTGCGGCGAGCGACTCTGGCTGCCGTTGATCCGCTGGAGAGACCGGGCGACTATCAACGTGACGCAGATCAGGATCAGCTATCGAAGCCCTGTCCCGATCCTGTCGGCGCGCTTCACCCAATTCGATGCCGAGGCTACCAGGTTGATAGTCTTGGACAGTCACGGTTTGACCCTGTCCGTTGCGAATCAACAAATCAGCACCTTCCAGATGGTAGGTATGTTGACTGTCCGCACTTCGAAACACACCCTCTGGGTCTTGTACTTGCCGAATGCCGCCTGTGAGATGCTGGCCGCTCCAGAATATTTGCCCGCTGCGATCGGCGTCCCTGACCACATCACCGTCACCAACGACATACGTGTCATTACCGGCGCCACCCTGCAGCACGTCACGGCCACCTCCACCGATCAGAACGTCATTTCCTTGTCCTCCGATCAGCGTGTCGTTTCCTCCCTGCCCCAACAGCAGATCGTTATTGGCGACCTCATTGCCACCACGGCTGCGGGTCGCATCGAGCGTGGCAGCATGGTTGGCGTCTACCGCCACACGCGCTGAATCCCTGCCTGGATCGACATAGATCGAACCAGCATTGAATGCATTTTCCGTCAAACGGTCCGCGATCTCCGGATGCTGCTCACGTAGGTCGGACAGCAGACGTACGCGGGCAGGCTCCAAGGACTGCGCCAGCGTTTGCACTTCACCACGACCGGCCAACAGGGTGGCGTAGTCGCGGTTCGCCTCGGCAATCAGGTTGCGGCGGCCTGGATTTCCATCCACGTCAACGCCCCACCGTGTCTCGTCCCGACTGATGCGGTCTCGGTGTTGTTGATACATGCCATAGGTCGACAACGCCTCCTCGGGCGTTACGTTGTTGGGATCGTTGTAGAGGCCAAACAGTTCTGCTTCCATCACGCGGCGCTTGCGCAGGCCGGCCTCGGCAGTCGCGTTACTGCCCCACGCGTTGTACCGCATTTCGAACCAAGCCTCGGCGCGATCCCCCGAAGTAACCGCGTCCCGAAACGGCTGCATATTGGCGTTATAGGACCCGGCGCCACGGTTGTAGACCAGCGACACCAGTGCGGCGCGCTCCTGCGACATCGGCATGTTCAGGCCAGCAATCGGCCGCTCATATTCAGGCATGGACGCTGATAGCAGCCTATCGCCCTCAGCCGCGTTGAGCGTCCTGTCGAACTGCAAGCCCAATCTTGTGCGGTCGCCTGGGGCGGCAGCATCAATGGCAGCAAGCTGGCGCCACTGTGCTTCGGAGAGACCGACTCCCGAATCTCGCCAGATCTCGGTATTGTTGGAACGATTGAAGGTGTACCCATAGCCGATGGTTGCCCGTCCATCCCCTACGTCCTGCGACCGGGCGTGCAAGCTTTCAGTGAGCTTGATCAAATCACCAGTCAGCGTGTTGTACTGATCTTGGGTAAGTTGGCGATAGACGATAGGCATGCATGATCTCCGTATCAAAAAGCACAACTACATGATGTTCGAGTAATCCCCAATCTCATTGCAGACTTCAAGCGGGGGATTCCCCACCTTCACCACTCGGCGCTTGCCAGCTGCCGCATCGTCCTTGGGGGCAACGATGCGATAAAGGAGATAAAGGTTGTCTTGCGACTCCCATAGGCCGAACGTCGACATTTCCGGGAAATGATAGCTCGCGCCGTCAACTTGAAGCACTTTGATATCGCACTCGGCGTAGCTTCCCCAACCACAGCTGGCATCCAGTGACCGGACTCCTCCGCGGCCGCCAAGATCGAAACGATAGGTGCGCCCGCTGTCGTCCTCAGCCACCTGAGGCTCAATCTGACTGGCTGCCGACGATGCGCTACCACCCCAGCCGCGTGACTGTTCGCATAGCGATCTCTTCGCCGGCACAGCATCTTTGTCGCCAGCCGATACGGAGGTACACCCCGTCATGAGAACCAGTGTCAGGAGGAAGCCCCGGAAGAACTTGGTTGTCATGCACACTCCTTGCTTGGACGGCTACACGCGCCCTAGGCACGTGCCGCCACGTTGTGGGCTAGCCACGTGGAAAATAGCCCACCGCCGGTTGCGCGTCCACGTCAATCGCGATCAAAATTTGCCAGCTCCATCACCTATCTACCGCCCTGGCAGGTGCTTTGCAGCCTGCTGCCGATGGCGAAGCCCAGTTGCTCCAGCCACAGGCCGCTCAGGCGCAGGACCGGGCGCGGCGGTCGCCGGCGGGGCGGTGCAACACGGGATAGGCCAGGGCGCAATGGATGGGCTGGGTGGTCGCATGACCGCCGCTTATTCCCTCAGGTACCTCACTCCCATTGCTCGCGCACTGACGCTCGCTGCATTCCAGGGCCGGCCCCGCACCACGAGGCCAGCCCTCTCCGGCGACGCATCCCTACCGCATCCCACCCAGGCCGCGATCAGTGCAGCCGCACGCCGCCCGCAGGCGGCGCAGCCCACTCCACCGCATAGACCGCCCGCTCCTCACGTACGCCGTTGGGCGTTGGTTCGTGCAGCGGCTGGCGCTCGATCTGCAGCAGCAGCGCCCGCATCGCGTCCGCTGCATCGCAGAGCGTGTCGCCCACCTCTGGCAATGCCTGGCCGGCACGCGCGGTTGCATCGCCGGCCGCCACCACCCGGGCATGGGCCGAGACGGTCTCGGCCAGCAGGGTGAGCCGGTCGAGTTGCACCAGCGTGACGCGGAAGGCGCCGCCGCCCGCGTCCGGCGCCGCCTCGACGGTGGCAGCGGGCTGGGCGCCGCGCGTTGTGTCGGTCCGCTGCGCAGGATAGGACAGCGCGTCCAGCACCAGCTCCGCCTGGTCGGCCAACAGCTCCAGACACAGCGCCAGCTCGCCCATGCGCACCTTGGGCTCGGCGGCACGTTCCTCGTCCGGCGTGCGCGGCTGCGCCAGCCGGACCAGGAACCTCACGTGATCGCGCAGCTTCGCCAGCCGGAACTGGCTCTCCTCCGGCAGGAAATAGCCGGGCATGTCTTCCTCGTCCAAACGGTCGTACGCCATCGTTGCCTCCTCGTTCCATGAAGGGTCCGCCCGCCACGCATGGCGGACGGGAAGTCGGGAGGTTCGAAACCGCTAACAGACGGCGGGCGTATTTCCCCGAAGGGTGTTGTATTAGCCGCCCTCCCGACGCAGGCATCGCGTCGGCTTGCGCCCGAGCATCGGGCACAAAAAACCCACCGGTTTGTCGGAGGTGGGTACCGCTGTTAGGGGAGTTTCGACGCTCCTTGCCACTAACATTGCTACTGGACAAATGAAATGTCAACGACCAGCAATGGGCCCATGGCGCCCATAGGCGGGGCTTTAGGGATGCTGGCAGGAGACATGATCAATTTGGCATCGCTAGTTGATTTCACGCCATACCGGATGTTCTATTGCTCCATGGATTTCATGAGCAAAGAGGCCAGAAGCTACTTGATGTCCCGGATTCGAGGCCGTGACACCAAGCCCGAGATGATCGTACGGAGGTACTTACATAGTCGCGGCTTGCGTTACTCGCTCCATGACCGCAGGTTGCCCGGGAGGCCAGACTTGGTTTTTAGGTCGCGAAAAGTTGCGATCTTCGTACATGGCTGTTTTTGGCATGGGCATGAGGGCTGCCATGCCTGGAAGATGCCAAAAACCCGGACGGATTACTGGACAGATAAGATCACGGGGAACCGCAGGCGCGACGCCAGAGCCATTCGCAGTTTGAGGAAGGATGGTTGGTTAGTTTGTGTCATCTGGGCTTGCCAACTCAATGATCGCCGACTGGAGAGGCTTTATAAAAAAATTTCGGGCCGCAATAAGCTTTAATGCCACAGAAGCTACCCACTAGATTTTCATGCGTCACCACCTTGCAATATTGTTTCATTACATTTTTAGGAAATCCGAGAAGTTTCCACCATATTAAACTTTCATCAGAGAAATAAAGAGCATATCTGGATGCTCAGCTTCAGATGGCCTGCGTCAGAACGCGCAGACCGCACCATCGCTCAGAGCTTTGCGAGTGGACGAAAGCATGCCGCCTGCCACAGAACCGCCGGCGAGCTCACCCAGGCGCTGTTTTAGCTCAAACCACTTGGCTGTCTAACAGGATCACAGGCATAATAGAAGATGGCCTGCCGACAACAACGGGAACTGATAGTCAATGCCGCGATCATCCGCCAAGCCACTGACGTTCGTTGACGCCTTTGCAGGTTGCGGCGGCTTGTCACTCGGCCTAATGCAGGCAGGCTGGACTGGGCGCTTTGCAATCGAGCGCGACAAGTTCGCTTTCGCCACACTCAAGGCGAACCTACTGACTAAGGGATCGCCGCACAAGTACACGTGGCCGCGCTGGCTCCCAAAGAAACCGATTGGCATCGTCGAGCTTCTTAGCAACTATCGGGGCCAGCTCGAAAACATTTCCGGCAGCGTAGACGTTCTTGTTGGCGGACCACCGTGCCAAGGCTTTTCCAGTGCCGGACGGCGCAAGCATGATGATCCACGCAATCAGCTTTTCGCTTCTTATTTAGATTTAGTTGACATCATAAAGCCCAAAGCAGTTTTGATCGAGAACGTCCGAGGATTCACGCTTGATTTCAGCACCGGGGACGAAATAAAGAATTTCTCTCAGTTGCTCAAGGCGCAGCTGTCTGACGAGTACACGGTCCATGAGCAGCTGCTCGACCTCTCGACGTTTGGCGTTCCCCAGGCACGCACGCGCTATTTCGTCCTGGCGTTCCGCTCAGAATTGAATATACCGGATCCGTTTGCGTACCTCCGTAGCAATCTGCCTTCATTCTTACGCTCACAGCGCCTGACTGTGCCAGTTTCGTCTGGGGCTGCGATTTCTGACCTCGAGATAAGCCGTAGCGGAAAGCAGCCGTCTGTTGAGAGCAAAGGCTTCGAAGAAACGCGCTATGCAGGTCCGCTCACGCATTACCAAAAAATGATGAATGCGGGATGCAAGGCGCCTACGGGCCTCCGACTAGCGCGACACGCAGAGGAGATCGCCTGCCGCTTTAAGGAGATCATCGAGCTTAGTCACGCGCAAGGTCGCCTCAACATCAGTATTGGTGCTGAGATGCGAGCTCGCTTCGGCCTCAAGAAGATGGCACTGCGAGTGCTTGATCCTGATCGCCCATCCCCAACGATTACCAGCATGCCTGATGACCTTCTGCATTATTCGGAGCCCCGCACGCTAACGGTTCGTGAAAACGCGCGGCTACAGACTTTTCCGGATTGGTACTCTTTTCAAGGAAAGTACACAACCGGCGGCCACCTCCGAAAACAAGAGGTCCCTCGCTTTACTCAAGTAGCGAACGCAGTTCCGCCGCTTGTTGCAAGAGCGATTGGTGAGGCCTTGACAGACCTACTCAAGAATAAGACTCCAAAAACCAATAATGGCGTCAGCAATACGCGATCACGCCTGCATCGCATTCAGCAGAGCACGGAACTCCGCGCGCAAACCTAAGATTAGCTTGCGAAGCTCGCGCATCTCATTGATGTCCACAACCCCACCATTTCCATAAACCACGCTGCTTGGCTTGCCCTGGGGAACCAATACCGCATGCCCCAGCTTATTACGGCCACCGACAACGCCCTCACGATACGATTTTACTGCTGCCACTCCCGCTGCGTGCGCTGCAAATTCTCTCATTTTCAAGATGCTTGCTAGTAAACGCAAGCGCTGGTCGGAAGTTAAAAGCATGTGTGCGTCGAACAGAGCTTCGGTACTAGGGGCCTCCTTAAGCTTGTCACCCAGCTTGGCGACGTTCTTCACCTGGGCTGCCACACGCTTCAGCGCTTCCTTGATAAATTGGGCCTTGCCCTCTTCATCCAGCTTGTTGTGTGCCAAGGTCAAGCAGGCGTTAATCATGTGGTCAATGTCGCTGGTAGCGCCCATTACGATACCGCGCGTGTGATCGAGGTCGAGTACCTTTTTGATCAACGATTCAAAGACACCAACCACCTCGTCGACAAGATCCTCACGACTGGCGCAGTAAACCCCCTCCAACTGCTTCTCGTAAGCCTTTTGACGCAGCTCCACAACCGACAATTGCCCGGAATAGAAGACCACATCCTTGTACTGAACCGTCTCCCGGACACGTCCAATGGCATCCTCGCCGTGCGCGCCATTGCCCAGATCCCAGTCCACCAGGATCAAGTCAATCTCATCTGTAAAAACATCCTCGGAGATAGCCTCTATCACCTCATTAATCGTCGTGCACTGACGAGGCTTGAACTCAAAGCCCTCGGCTGCCATTTTCGATGAGATACTTTTGATTTGAGCGGCCACGCGCCCCGGCTGGTCATCCACCCACAAGACATTGAAGTCAAGTCTCACGCGCCCCTCCCCTTTGCGGCGACCTTGATAACTAGCCCCAAGCCTTTTTGAATATTATCATCAAGCTCAATACTCCCGCCCATTTCCCCAAGAGCCTGCCTAACATGATATAGGCCGAGACCTGACCCCTGCGTCGTTGTATAGCCCATCTCGAAAATACGCAAGCGATTCGTGCCGGCGGCCAAGCCACGCCCGTTGTCACTGACATGAATTTTCAGGCCATTCTTGTCCTCCTGAGACAAAACAAACTTAATCCGCGATGCCTTAGCCTTCTTGGCATTGCTGATTAGGTTGTCGACAACAATGGAAGCATCTATTGGATTGAAACGTAATTTGAGGCCTGGATGATTGTTCTCGACTGAAATCTGCAGCCGAGCGCTACCCGTAGTGCGAGCAATTTGCTCGATGTAGTCATAAATAAAAGAGGCGATATCAGTTTCAATCTTTTCGGAGTCCAGTTTGAATTTTGCCTTCGCTGCGAACTTTGTAACCGACATTACTTTCCTATTAAGAAATGCCATCTGCTCCAGCGTTTTAAGAACTGTTTCGCGTGGAACCGAACTCTTGCCTGCAGTCTCAGTTAAAAAATTCTCGATCTGCTGCGCAATGTCCACTGCATAAATTGTCACCTGATGGTGTAAATTCAAAATTGTGGCAGCGTCAACGGTGACGAAAGATTCAAGGAAATGTGACCTCCTTCTTTCCGTCTCTGCTTCTGCTTCGGCCGTATCGGCACGCCGAGTCGCGGCTTCGGCAGCTGCAAGCGCCTTGTTAGCAACTCGCCGTGCATCCGCCTCAGACTTCTTTAGATCGTCGAATCGACGCTCAGCGGCTTCTAGTCGAGCTAACATTTTTTTGTCGCCCGTCTTCTCTGCAATTGCGCGAAGGCTAACGAGCGACGCTTCGAAGTCACTTGACCTTTCGTTGATTAAGTCAACAAGCCGTTTGCTGTACTCAAGCAGACGTACTTTCTCATTGTCCACAAGATTGGCGACAGCTGCTGATACTCGGGCTCGCCCTGGGTCAGTCATCAATCGCGAAAGGTCGTCAGTATTGGCATCAGCCTTGTCAATCCAAGACACCGGGACCACATACTTCTCTAGCCGCTTCAGGCAATGTTCCATGACCACCTTGTGCAATTGCTCGACCGCAGGCGTTCCTATCAGACCCTGATTGCGGCTAGATGCCTCTTGAAATTCTTCATCGGATCCAGAAACGTCGACGCGCCCGATGATTTCACGCGTTCCTAGAAAGCGCGCATAACCCTGCTGCTTACGGCGATCAAAGCCAAACCAATCGTTCCCGTCCTCACCGATTGGGTAGACCCGGAAATTGTTCCTAAAAAGGAAGACTGACCCGAATTGAATCGAAGGCAATCCAACACGCCGGGTAAAGGTGGCCTTGGCTGATTGATTTAAGTAATAGATCTCGCACTTGAAGCCGGCTGACGACAGTTTTTGGTAAGGGTTCGGTTCGACAATCCGGTAGATCACCTCGCCACGGTCCGTGAGCGTCGTGTAAAGCTCATCACCTTCGATAGCCACCCGAATAAATGTTGTCTTGTCTTGAAGCGTGGTGAAGATGAAATTTCCTATCCGACCATTTACTAGGTCCTTGGGCAGCGGCTTATCTCCTTCCTTTCCAAGTGTGGCGATAAGTTGCTTATCTTCTGCCAACTCGGCTGGCGCCGTGATATGGATGCTAAAGCCATCAGCATCTTCACCGAAAGGGTTAATCAATTTCGCGAGTGATGCCTTCAAGTCCAAGATGCGCTGTCGCGGCCATGGCCGTCTAAGCCGCTGGATGGTCACCACTGTGCCATGTTTGAGCTTGGACTCGAACTTGCGCATCTCGCGCGGCAGATGGAACCCATCCTGCTCTACGTAGTGCACAGGCACTTTTTCAAAGTGCTCTTTGGCATCTCTTTCGAACAGTTCCCAATTAACATCCAGCCTATGAACCGCTTTAGCCCGGCCTCGAGGGCGGCTTTGTATAACGACCTCCTCTCCCAACCGATCAGACGAGAAGCGACCGATCCCCTTGCTACCCGCGTAGTGTCGGCGCTCAGCGGCGATATTACGGAAGTCGTCTGGGGCACGATCGCTGCGCTTTGACGAATAGGCAACGAACAGCCACTTGCCCGTGAGGTCGTCATAAGACATGCCATTGCCGTTATCCGCAACGACAATCATGTCTTCGCCAAAGTGCAGCTGCACACTGTCCGCGCCAGCGTCGAAGGAATTTTTGACAAGCTCGAAGACAGCGACCTCATCATCCGTAATTAGTTCGCGGCCCAGCACTCGCTTAAGGCCCGTACTGACATCGAAGTGCAAATTACCCGTAGTCGCCAAGCTCAGCCCCCGGCATGCTCAGAACAATGATCAAGGATACTCCCGCCACCCAATAAATTCCCGCCTCAATTAGAGCGTGCCACAGCCAGCATGCGATCAGTTGCGTCGCATCTCGTAGACAAGATAGACGTAGCGTAGCTTCCGCCGCCTCGCTCAGAGCAGCAGGACATATGCAGGAGATCTATTTCTACCGTGGTGTTTGCCCCATTAAGGGAACACTTCAAGCGCTCAACTTCAACGAGCCGAGCTCGCTTTAACTTCAAGGCTATTGCCCGTCCTCCTACCCCACTCATATTCAACCTAAAGGCACTACTCGGGCGGTGAGAGGGTAAGTAAAAAAAAGCGGCCTTTCGGCCGCTCTTTCATATGTTTAGCTTGGTCAAACCCCAACCGGATTAGCCTTCTCCGGATCAATCTTGTACTGCTTGATCGCCCGAGCCACATCCTTGCCGGTCATCTTCCCGTCCTTCGCCAGCGCCGCGATCGCGGCATGCGCGATGTAGTACCGATCCACTTCGAAGAAGCGACGCAGGTTGGCGCGGGTATCCGAGCGGCCGAAACCATCGGTCCCCAACACGGTGTAGTGCGTCGGCACGAAGGCACGGATCTGGTCGGCGAAGGCGCGCACGTAGTCCGTTGCCGCAATCACCGGGCCCTGGCGGCCTTCCAGCAGTTGGGTGACGTACGGCTTGCGCTGCTCGCCTTCCGGATGCAGGCGGTTCCAGCGCTCGGCGTCGAAGCCGTCGCGGCGCAGTTCGTTGAAGCTGGGGCAGGACCAGATGTCGGCGGTGACGCCGAAGTCCTTGTCCAGCAGCTCCGCTGCGGCAATGGCTTCGCGCAGGATGGTGCCCGAGCCCAGCAGCTGCACGCGCAGTTCGCCCTTCTTGGGCTTGCCGGCGTCGGTCAGCAGGTACATGCCCTTGATGATGCCTTCTTCTGCACCGGCCGGCATTTCCGGGTGGGTGTAGTTTTCGTTCATCAGGGTGATGTAGTAGTACTCGTCCACCTGCTCTTGCATCATCCGCTTCATGCCGTACTGCATGACCACGGTGACTTCGTAGCCGAAGGTGGGGTCGTAGCTGCGCACGTTCGGGATCGACCCGGCGATGACCTGGCTGAAGCCGTCTTCGTGCTGCAGGCCTTCACCGTTCAACGTGGTGCGGCCGGCGGTGCCGCCGAGCAGGAAGCCGCGGGTGCGCATGTCCGCCGCCTGCCAGGCGATGTCGCCCACGCGCTGGAAGCCGAACATGGAGTAGTAGATGTAGAACGGCAGCATCGGCACGTTGCTGACCGAGTAGCTGGTGCCGGCGGCCATCCACGAGGAGATGGCGCCCGGCTCGCTGATGCCCTGCTGCAGCACCTGGCCGGACTGGTCCTCGCGGTAGAACATCAGCTGGTCCGCGTCCACCGGCTTGTACTTCTGGCCGAACGGGGCGTAGATGCCGATCTGGCGGAACATGCCTTCCATGCCGAAGGTGCGCGCTTCGTCGGCCACGATGGGCACGATGCGCGGGCCCAGGTCCTTGTCGCGCAGGGCGATGTTGAGGCTCTGCACGAAGGCCATGGTGGTGGAATAGCTGCGCTCGCCGCTGGACTTGAGCAGGCGGTCGTACTTGTCCAGGCCGGGCACGTCGAAGGACTGGTCGGCCTTGCGGCGGCGCTGCGGCAGGTGGCCGCCGAGCGCGGCGCGGCGTTCCTGCAGGTACTGCACTTCCGGCGAATCCGGGCCGGGGTGGTAGAACGGCACCTGCTCGGCGTCGGCAAGTTGCTTGTCGCTGAGCGGGATGTTGAAGCGGTCGCGGAACGCGCGCACGGCGTCGTCGTCCAGCTTCTTGGTCTGGTGGGTGGGGTTGAGCGATTCGCCCGAGGAGCCCATGCCGTAGCCCTTGACCGTCTTGGCCAGGATCACGGTGGGCATGCCCTTGGTGTTCACCGCCTGGTGGTAGGCGGCGTAGACCTTGTGCGGATCGTGGCCGCCGCGGTTCAGGCGCCAGATGTCGTCGTCGGACAGGCCGGCGACCATGGCCGCGGTCTCCGGGTATTTGCCGAAGAAGTTGGCGCGGGTGTAGGCGCCGCCGAAGGCCTTGCAGTTCTGGTATTCGCCGTCGACGGTTTCCATCATCAGCTTGCGCAGCACGCCGTCGGTGTCGCGCGCCAGCAGCGCGTCCCAGTAGCCGCCCCACAGCAGCTTGATGACGTTCCAGCCGCCGCCGCGGAACACGCCTTCCAGCTCCTGGATGATCTTGCCGTTGCCGCGCACCGGGCCGTCCAGGCGCTGCAGGTTGCAGTTCACCACGAAGATCAGGTTATCCAGGCCTTCGCGGCCGGCCAGGGCGATGGCGCCCAGGGTCTCGGGCTCGTCGCTCTCGCCGTCGCCGATGAAGCACCACACCTTGCGGTCGGACTTCTCGATCAGGCCGCGGTGCTCCAGGTACTTCATGAACTGCGCCTGGTAGATGGCGCTGAGCGGGCCCAGGCCCATCGACACGGTGGGGGTCTGCCAGAAATCCGGCATCAGCCACGGGTGCGGGTAGGAGGAGATGCCCTGCCCGTCCACTTCCATGCGGAAGTTGTTGAGCTGGTCTTCGCTGATGCGGCCTTCCAGGAAGGCGCGGGCGTAGACGCCCGGGGAGCTGTGGCCCTGGATGTAGAGCAGGTCGCCCGGGTGGTTGTCGGACGGGGCGCGCCAGAAGTGGTTGAAGCCCACGTCGTACAGGGTGGCGCTGGAGGCGAAGGAGGCGATGTGGCCGCCCAGGTCGCCCGGCTTGCGGTTGGCGCGGACCACGGTGGCCATGGCGTTCCAGCGGATGATCGAGCGGATCTTCCACTCGATGGCCGCATCGCCCGGGCTCTTGGCCTCGTTGGCGGGGGCGATGGTGTTGACGTACTCGGTGGTCGGCGAGAACGGCAGGTAGGCACCGGAGCGGCGGGTCAGTTCGACCATGTCCTCCAGCAGCTGATGCGCGCGCTCGGGGCCCGCCACATCGATGACGGCCTTGAGCGATTCGATCCACTCCTGGGTCTCAGTGGGGTTCGGATCGTTCTGCAGCACCTCGTTCAACCAGTTCATAGCGCTCCCGTCGGTCGCACGCACGCGCGCGATTGCATGTGTTTTTCGAAGCCTCCAAGTGTAGCGCAACCGCCCCGCCGGACCTCGTACGCCAGCGTATGGAACGGACTGTCACATTGGCCCGGGTCAGCGCGGGACACGGATGCGCGGCGGAGCGCGGCTGCGCTTATGATCGTGGCCGACTCCCGCGGAGCGCCGCCATCGCCGCCCTATCCTCCGTGCAGGACGCTTCCGCGGTCGCCTGGCGGCACAGCCTGCGCACCCGGCTGATGCTGTGGGGCAGCCTGATCCAGGTGGCGCTGCTGCTGGGCCTGGCGCTGCTGTTCTACCTGGGCGCGCGCCAGGTGGTGGTGCGCAACGCGCGCGAGGAAGTGGCCGGGCTGGCCCAGCAGACCGCGCGCAGCCTGGACGCGACGCTGGGCTCGGTGCAGGTGAGCGGCCGCACCCTGGCCGCCGGCGCGTCCGGGGTCGGGCGCCAGCCGTTCAACCTGCGCAGCCTGCTGCACGCCACGCTGGAGGGTGACCCGGACATCGCCGGGGCGCTGCTGGTGATCGAGCCGGGCGCGCTGAAGGGCGACGACCGCGGCTTCGCCTGGCACCTGCGGCGCACGCGCGGCAAGATCATCGAGCAGCCGGCCGAGGCGCTGGGCTTCGACTACCGCAGCATGCCCTGGTACCGGCGCACGCTGGCGGCGTCGGCGCCGTGGTGGTCCGAGCCGTACAGCGACGCCTCCACCGGCGGCGATTTCCTCACCACCTACAACCTGCCGCTGCGCCTGCCCGGCGACGATACGGGGGCGCCGGCGATCGGCATGGTCAGCGTGGACGTGCCGCTGAAGCGGTTGCAGACCATCGTCGGCGAGCTGCCGGCCAGCGCCGGGCTGCAGCCGATGCTGCTGTCGCCGGACGGGCTGTTCGTGCTGCATCCGGACCCGGCGCTGCGCTTCCGCCGCACCCTGGAGGCGCACGTGGCGCGCGCGCGGCCGGACCTGTCGCCGCTGGCCGCCGCCGTGGCCGCGCACCGGCCGGTGCGCTTTTCCCACACCGCGCCCGACGGCGAGCGCTACCTGACCCAGAGCGCGGCGGTCGGCGACACCGGCTGGACCTTCGCGCTGACCGTGTCCGAGCGCTACATCGTGGCCGGGCTCAACCGCATCGCGCTGTGGGTGGGGCTGGGCGGCGGCACCGCGCTGCTGCTGTGGCTGTGGCTGCTGCGCCGCTACACGGTGCGGCTGGCGAGGCCGATCGAGGACCTGACCAACTCGGCGGGACACTTCAGCCAGGGCGAGTTCGACTACCCGCTGCGGCACGTGGAGCGGCAGGACGAGGTGGGGGTGATGGCGCGCGCGTTCGACCGCGCGCGCGGCTCGATCAAGCTGCAGCTGGAGGAGATCGCCACGCTGGCGCAGGCGCGGCAGCGGATGCAGAGCGAGCTGTCGATCGCGCGCGACATCCAGCAGGCGATGCTGCCGGACGGGCGCACCTTCGACAGCGCGCACAAGCACCTGGAAACCTACGCGCTGCTGGAGCCGGCGACGATGGTGGGCGGGGATTTCTACCAGTTCTTCGAGACCGAGCCGGGGCTGCTGTGGTTCGTGGTCGGCGACGTGTCCGACAAGGGCGTGCCGGCGGCGCTGTTCATGGCGCGGGCGATGACCGTGCTGGAAGTGGCCGCGCGCCGCCACACCCGGCCGGACGCGATCCTGATCGCGGCCTCGCAGCGCATGGTGGACGGCAACGACACCTGCATGTTCGCCACCGTGCTGTGCGGGCTGATCGACGTGCACAGCGGCGACTACTGGCTGTCCAGCGCCGGCCACGATCCGCCGGTGCTGCTCGGCGCCGACGGCCACGTGCAGCTGCTGGCGGTGGAATCGGGCCCGCCGCTGGGGATCGAGCCGCAGACCCGCTACCCGGTGGTGCGCGGGCGCCTGGCCGCCGGCGCCACGCTGCTGAGCTACACCGACGGCATCACCGAAGCGATGGACGCGCAGGACCAGGCATACGGCGAAGCGCGGTTGCTGGCGGCGCTGCGGCCGGGCATCGATGCGCAGGCGCAATGCGCGCGGGTGCTGGCCGATGTGCACGCATTCACCGCAGGCGCACCGCAGTCCGACGACATTACGTTGCTGGCGATCCGGTTGCGCCAGGACCCGACGCGGGAGGCAAGCACATGAAACTACGGCTGCAGATGGTGCCGGCGCTGGACACGCTGGCGCAGCTGAGCGACGCACTGGAAGCCGCGCTGCTGCGCCACGGCGTGGTGCTGGAGCACGTGCACCGGGCGCGTCTGATCGTGGAGGAACTGGCCTGCAACACGCTCGAGCACGGCCACCTGAGCGGCGAACAGCCGCCGGTGGAGGTGACCTTGCAGGTGGACAGCGGCGCGCTGGTGCTGGAATTCCATGACAGCGGCCCGGCCTTCGACCTGCGCAGCGCACCAATGCCGGACCTGGACGCGGACATTGCCGAGCGCCCGATCGGCGGCCTCGGCCTGCACCTGGTGCGGCAGCTGGCCGACCACATCGACTACCGTCACGACGCCGGCCGCAACGTCGTGCGCATCACCTTGCTGCAACCCTTCGACCCCATCCCCCAGGAGTTCCCCGCATGACCACGTTGAGCCTGCAGATCGAACCGACACAAGACAGGCGCCAGCGCATCACCCTCAGCGGGCGCCTGGACACGCACACCTATCAGGCACTGGACGAGGCGCTGGCGCCGCTGCTGGCCACGCAGATCACTACCTTGGTGCTGGACCTGTCGCACCTGGACTACATCAGCAGCGCCGGCATCCGCTCGATCTTCAAGGCGCGCAAGGTGCTGGCCACGCGCGAGGGCCGGGTGCTGGTGGTCAACCCGCAACCGCAGATCCGCAAGGTGTTCGACGTGGTCAAGGCGGTGCCGTTGAACGAGATCTTCACCTCGGTGCAGGAGCTGGACGAGTACCTGGACGAGATGCAGCGCAGGGTGCTTGAGGATGGCGATGGCGGCTGAATTGGGCGTGGTGTTCGGCTGTGTCGTGGGCTGCTGGGTGAACTGTAAGAGGGGCTTCAGTCCAGACTGCTTCTGAAGCCGATCGATTGGACAGGGAGCTGAAGCCGGTCGGCCGGGCATCAAACCTTGTCGCGGCTGAAGCCGCTCCTACAGGGGTATCTGCTGGAGCGCGCATCGCTTCTGTAGGAGGGGCTTCAGCCCCGACCGGATCTGCACGCGCGCGATATGTACGCCACACGCGGCGCGACTGAAGTCGCTCCCACAAGGAGGCATCCGAAGCGCTGGCTCGGTGCACTGTTGAGAGGAACTTCAGCGCCGACAGCCTCCGGAGCCGGCTGCTGACCCACTCCGCGTCGCGACTGGAGTCGCTCCCACAGGCATGCGTTCGGAGTGCTGGCTTGCTGCACTGTGGGAGGGACTTCAGCCCGACAGCAAACGAAGCCTATTCGACTCGACAGGGGAACTGAAGCCGGTCGACCGAGTGGACACCTTGTCGCGGCTGAAGCCGCTCCTACAGAGGGCGCTTGGTGGATCCTTGCGCCCGCTTCTGTAGGAGGGGCTTCAGCCCCGACAGGATCTACAAGCGCGCGATACACGCGACCGGTTTCCGGAGCCGGCTGCCAACCTTCCCGCGTCGCGACCGAAGTCGCTCCCACAGAATGCGTCGCGCCAGCCGCTCACAAGGCGACGCCTCATCTCCTGGGTATGGCGCCAGACCGCACGCTTCTTGTGGGAGCGACTTCAGTCGCGACGCGACCAACCGACCTCGCGACCGCCCCGAACACGCCGCATCGGTAAGCATCCCTGGCTGAACGCGCGCCCATTCCATTCGCTCCACCCGCCGCCCGCGCCTTGCCCACAGCTTAGATTCGATATATCGTTTCGCAACACTTAGACATATCGAAACGATGCCGCGCCCGACCGATTCCAGCCACCGCCACCCGCACCGCCTGTTCGACGAGGACAGCCCCGGCCGCGGCCCGCATGGCCGCAGCGGCGGGCGTGGCGGGCGCCCACTCGGCCACGGCGACCTGCGCCTGCTGCTGCTGGCGATGATCGAGACCCAGCCGCGCCACGGCTACGAGTTGATCCGCGCGGTCGCCGACCTGTTCCATGGCCTGTACACGCCCAGCGCCGGCACCGTCTACCCGACCCTGGCGCAACTGGAGGCGCAGGGCCTGGTGCAGGCCGACGCCGATGCGGGGCGCAAGCGCTACGCGATCACCGCCGACGGCCGCGCCTTCGTGCAGGCGCAACGCGCGCAGCTGGATGCGGCAGTGGAACGCACCCATCACAGCGCCCGCGCGCTGGTGCGTGCCAACGTGCCGGCGCCGGTGCGCGAGGCTATGCGCCGGATCAAGCACGCCTTGCTGGCGCGCCACGGCCGCTGGAGCGAGGCCGAAGTCGCCCGCGTCGCGCAGCTGCTGACGCAGGCCGCCGACGGCATGGAGCGCGACGGCGATGACTGAAACCTGCCCGCGCCCTACCGCCTTTCCTTCTTCTATGCAGGCGCACCGCGCCGCTGCCCTTTCCCAAAAGGATTTCGCATGACCCCCCATGAAAACCGCCTGCTGCGCCATCCACTGAAGATGCGCCAGCTGCAGGTGCTGCGCACCCAGCCGCTGACCCCGCACATGCGCCGCATCGTCGTCGGCGGCCCGGAGCTGGACGGCTTCGTCAGCGCCGGTCCCGACGATCACGTCAAGCTGTTCTTCCCCAACGCCGACGGCGCGTTCGTGCTGCCGACGATGACCGACGGCGGCCCGGTCTACCCGGTCGACGCCGCGCCCTCGCCGGCGCGCGACTACACGCCCCGCCACTACGACGCGGCGGCGCAGGAGCTGACCCTGGATTTCGTGCTGCACGGCGACGGCCCGGCCTGCCGCTGGGCGGCACGCGCCAACCCGGGCGATCCGCTGGTGGTCGGCGGCCCACGCGGCTCGTTCGTCGTGGCCGACGACTACGACGCCTACGTGCTGATCGGCGACGAGACCGCGCTGCCGGCGATCGGCCGCTGGCTGGAGGAACTGCCGCCCAGCGCCCGGGTGCACGCGCTGATCGAGATCGCCGGCGGCGCCGATCGGCAGGCGCTGCCGTCGCGCGCGCAGGTCGACATTACCTGGCTGGAGCGCAATGGCGTGCCCATGCTGAGCAGCCAGTTGCTGGAAGACGCGCTGCGCGATTTCGAGGCACCGGACGGCGACGCGTTCTACTGGATCGCCTGCGAATCGGCACGCGCCCGGATGATGCGCAAGTTCGTCGAAGGCCGCCTCAACGTGCCCAGGGACTGGATCCGCGCGACAGGGTATTGGAAGTCGGGGCGCGAGGAGCAGGCGTAGGCTTGGGCGCTCAATGTGGGTGCCGTTGTTTTGCCGCAGCCTGCATGGCGATGTGCAGGGGCGGTTCCGGATCGCCTGGGCGGTGATGCAGCAGCCGAGATGTCCCGCGTCGGGACTGAAGTCCCTCCCACAAAACGCATCGCCCCCTGTGGGAGGGACTTCAGTCCCGACTGCAGGCAGCGAATCACCCTCGGCTGCGCGCGGGCACCGCGCACTCCCGCCAGCGGCGCCGACAGGTCGCGCCGCGAGGGCACACACGGAAACGCCCGCCGGATGGCGGGCGTTTTCATCGAAAGCGACGGCCCGGTTCAGGCCGCCGCTTTCACCACAGCGCGAGGCTTACTTCGCGTCCTGCAGCGCCTCGGTGGTGATGCGGATCTTGACCTCGTCGCTGACGTTGGGCACGTACGCGCCCAGGCCGAAGTCGCTGCGCTTGATCGTGGTGGAGGCATCGAAGCCCAGCGCCGGCACCTTCTTCATCGGATGCGGGCCGGCGCCGTTAAGGGTCACCGCCAGCACCACCGGCTTGGTGACGCCCTTGATGGTCAGGTCGCCGGCCACGCTCAGCTTGTTGGTGCCGGCCGCGCTCACCTTGGTGCTCTTGAAGGTGGCGGTCGGGAACTTGGCGGCGTCGAAGAAGTCGCCGCTCTTCAGGTGTTCGTCGAACTTGGCGGTGAAGCTGTTGAGGCCGGACAGCGGCAGGGTCACCTGGACACTGGACTTGCCCACGTTCTCGGCGTTGTAGACCAGGGTGCCGTCGACGTCGCCGAAGTGCGCGGTGGGGTTGGAGAAGCCGAGGTGGTTCCACTGCACCAGCACGTCGGTGTGGGTCGGGTCCAGCTTGTAGGTGCCGGTGGCGCCCTTGATCGCGGTGGCGGCTGCGGCGGCCGGCGCGGCGAAGGCGGTGGTGGCCGGCTGGGCGACGACGACGGCCAGCGCCAGGGCGAGCGGAAGCAGCAGTTTGCGGGTCTTGTTCATGGGCGAGAAGCTCCTGGGAAAATCGGTGGTTGGGAAACTGCGGCAAGCGCAGGTACAGCGGTGTGAGGATGAAGCGGAACTGTTGCGGCTTACTCGATGCGCGCGGCCTCGTCGAAACTCAGCCGTGGCAGGCGCGGGAACAGGCCGGTGGGATCGCCATAGCCGAGGTTGACCAGGAAGTTGGACTTGATCGCGGTGCCGGCGAAGAATGCCGCATCGACCTTGGCGTTGTCGAAGCCCGACATCGGGCCGGCATCCAGGCCCAGCGAACGCGCGGCCAGGATCAGGTAGGCGCCCTGCAGCGAGCCGTTGCGGAACGCCGATTCGCTGCGGCCTTCGCGCGGGCCGTCGAACCAGCTCTTGGCATCGGCGTGCGGGAACAGGTACGGCAGCTTCTCATGGAAGTCTTCGTCGTGGGCGACGATCACCGTCACCGGCGCGGCCATGGTCTTGGCCAGGTTGCCTTCGGACAGCGTGGGCTTGAGCTTCTCCTTGCCCGCGGCCGAGGTCACGAACACGAAACGCGCCGGGCTGCCGTTGGCTGCGGTCGGGCCCCACTTCAGCAGGTCGTAGAGGGCGCGCAGGGTGTCTTCGCCGACCGGCGTGTCGCGGAAGGCGTTCTGGGTGCGGGCGGTACGGAACAGCTGATCCAGGGCAGCGTCGTGCAGGGCGTCGGACATGCGGGCATTCCTTTTGTCTTCAGTGGGACGCCGGCGCCCCAGGGGGCGGTCTCGGCGCAAGACGGCCAGTGTAGAGTGGCACGATAGCCGCAACACCCAGCCGCAATGCAACGGATTACTACCAAACGTGAAACGATCGGGCGCGCTCTGGGCGATTAGCGATGGTCGCGCCGGCAATGCGCGCCAGGCCGAGGCGCTGGCCGCCGCGCTGGCCGGGGACGCGGCGACGCCCGCCGCGGCGCTGGTATTGCACCCGCACATGCCCTGGCGCTGGCTGGCGCCGCGGCGGCTGCCCGGCGCGGCGCACGCCTACGGCCCGGGCTTTGCCGACCTGCTGCGGCAACCGCCGGCACTGGCGATCGGCTGCGGCCGCCAGGCGGCATTGGCGACGCGGCTGCTGCGCGCGCGCGGCAGCCGCGTGGTGCAGGTGCTGGATCCGCGCCTGCCGCCGCGGCACTGGGACGTGGTGGTGGTGCCCGACCACGATCGCCTGCGTGGCGACAACGTCCTCACCCTGCTGGGCAGCCTGCATCCGGTCGACGATGCCTGGCTGGCCACTGCGCGCGCGGCGTTCCCGGCGTTCGGCGCGCTGCCGTCGCCGCGCACTGCGATGCTGGTCGGCGGTCCCGCCGCGCTTGCGCCATGGACCGCCGACGCGGCGTCGGCGCTGTTCAGGCAACTGGCCGCGCAGTTGCGCGACAGCGGCGGCAGCGTGCTCGCCAGCACCTCGCGGCGCACCCCACCCGCGGTGGCCGCCGCGCTGCGCAGCGCGTTCGCCGGCGTGCCGGGGCTGGTCTGGTGCGGCGAGGACGATGGCCCGAACCCGTACGCCGGCATGCTGGGCTGGGCCGACCGCGTCGTCTGCACGCCCGATTCGGTGAACCTGCTGTCGGAGGCGTGCGCGACGCGGGTGCCGGTGCGCGTAGCGATGCCGGCGCTGGCACGCGGCCGGGCGCGCGATTTTCATGCAGCCCTGCGCGCGCGCGGCCGCCTGGACGAAACGGTGCCCGGCGACATCGGCGCTGCCTGTACGCCACTGCGCGAGACGGCGCGCATCGCCACGCAGCTGCGCGCGATGCTGGGCCTGGACGAGGCGTAACGCCCGCTCCGTTCGTCCGCTGCGGCGAGACGCTGTGCATGCACCACCGGATGGGGGCATCCGACTTGTTCCGGATCCGTCAGGGACACCGCTTCGTTCGTAGCGACTGAAGTCGCTCCCACAAAGGAATTGCGGCCGGCGTCCTGGATGCACTGTGGGAGGGACTTCAGTCCCGACGAGTGGCACCTTGGTTGCCGCATCGCCAAGTACCCGTGTAGGAGCGGCTTCAGCCGCGACAGGAAAATGAAACAGTCGGATCGATCGAGCTGGAGAAAAGCGTCGCGGCTGAAGCCGCTCCTACAGTGGCTTACAAGGTGTCCTGCTTTTTGTGGGAGGAACTTCAGTCCCGACGAGCGACACCTTGGCTCCCGCATCGCCAAGTGCCCGTGTAGGAGCGGCTTCAGCCGCGACCGGAAAATGAAACGGTCGGATCGATCGAGTTGAGAAAGCGTCGCGGCTGAAGCCGCTCCTACAGTGGCCTACAAGGCATCCTGCTTTTTTGTGGGAGGGACTTCAGTCCCGACGAGCGGAACCTTGGCCCCCGCATCGCCAAATACCTTTGTAGGAGCGGCTTCAGCCGCGACCGGAAAATGAAACGATCGGATCGATCGAGCTGGAGAAAGCGTCGCGGCTGAAGCCGCTCCTACAGGAGCTCTGCCGGCGTTGGTACGTGCACTGCAGGCGGTGTTCGGTGGCTTCGGCCAGCAGCCACGATAGTGGCGCAAACGCGATCTCCGCCGCTCGCCTTGTCGCTCCACGCAACACGGCATGCACTTCCAACACCACAGAGACAAACGCACGCACATGCGCTGCACACGGCAAACGCCGTCGCATTCGCGGCCACTGTCACCGCAGTGTCAGCAGCGTTGCATCTGCCGTTAACAGTTCGGCAACACCCTGGCTTCTGGAATCGGCGCCGCCTCGCCATCGCTGCCGCTCGCACGAACGGTCCCGCGCCGGGCCGATTCCTCTCCTCCCCCGTTGCCATGGAATCGCCCGATGCCCCGTCCCTACCCGCTCGCCGCCGCGCTGGCGCTCGTCCTGTCGTCCTTCGCCGCCCAGGCCGCCGATGCCGATCCGGCCGCGGCCGATGCCGCCTCGGCCGACACCGACACAGGCACCGGTAGCGTGCAGCAACTCGACGCGGTGTCGGTGATCGGCCAGGGCGAGACCCGCCAGGTGCAGCGCATCACCCGTCAGGACGTGCCGGTGCTGCCGCCGGGCACCAGCATCCAGAAGCTGCTCAACCGCATCCCCGGCGTCAACGTGCAGTCCAACGACGCGTTCGGCGCCAACGAGGAATCGCAGACGGTGAGCCTGCGCGGCTTCAACGGCACGCGCCTGGGCTATACGCTCGACGGCCTGCCGTTGGGCGACAACGCCTACGGCAACTACAACGGCCTGAACATCAGTCGCGCGCTGATCGCCGAGAACTTCGGCGGGGTGGAACTGGCCTCGGGCATCGGCAGCCTGGGCACCGCCTCCACCAGCAACCTCGGCGGCACCGTGCAGTACTTCTCGGACGATCCGGCCACCGAAACCGGCGTGCGCCTGTCGCAGACCGTGGGCTCGGACGCCAACCGCCGCACCTACCTGCGCCTGGACACCGGCGAGCACAACGGCTTCTCCGCCTACCTGTCCGGCATCTACGCCAGCGCCGACATGTGGGCCAAGCCGGACTCGCCGACCAGCACCGCGCAGTTCAACGGCAAGGGCGTGTACCAGTTCGACGGCGGCAAGATCACTGCCTTCGTCGATACCTCGCGCACCTCGCAGGCCGACTACGCCTATCTGTCTAAGAGCGGCATGCGCCGCGGCCTGGGCTGGGACTGGAACCTGTACGCGCCGGACTGGCAGCGTGCGCTGGCCGCGGCCTACTGCGCGCCGGCCACCCGCGACGCCAGCCGCTGCGCCTACAGCGGCGGCGTGGACAACATCGACGACGCGTACTACCAGAGCCGCGCGCTGCGCAACGACGACCTGTACTACCTGGCCGGCGACTTCCAGCCCTCGGACACGGTGAGCGTGCACACCCAGGTCTACCACCACGAGAACGAAGGCCAGGGCCATTGGTGGTCGCCGGGCCAGGCCTCGAACCCGGGCACGCCGCAGGCGCTGCCGATCTCGATCCGCAGCACCAACTACACGATCAACCGCACCGGCGGCATCGCCTCGCTGGGCTGGGACCTGGGCCCGCATCACCTGGAAGCCGGCGTGTGGTACGAGCGCAACAAGCACCACGTGGAGCGCAACTTCTACTGGATCGATGGCCCGATCGACGACGACCTTTTCCTCAGCGGCCCGGACCGCCGGCTGTTCTCGCAGGACTACACGATCACCACCAAGCAGGCCTACCTGCAGGGCACCTTCAAGCTGCTCGACGAACGCCTGACCCTGGACCTGGGCGTGAAGAGCCCGCACACCACGATGACCGCGCGCGAGACGCCGGGGATCGCGGTCGAAGCGCCGGTCGCCAACGGCACACTGAAGGCGAGTGAGGCGCTGCTGCCGCAGGTGGGCGTGAGCTACCGCCTGGCCGAAGGCCAGGAACTGTTCGCCTCCTACGCCGAAAACATCGCCGCGTTCCAGGGCGGCGGCGCCGGCGGCCCGCTGCTGGTCACGCAGGCCTCGTTCGATGCCAGCGCAGGCGCGCTGGAGCCGGAGAAGTCCAAGACCTTCGAAGCCGGCTACCGCCTGGTGCGCGACCAGTTCGAGGCCTCGCTGGTCGGCTACGACGTCACCTTCGACAACCGCCTGCTCTCGCTCAACCCCTGCCCGAGCATCCAGCAGGGCACCACCCCGGCGTGCACCACGCGCTTCTTCAACGTCGGCTCGGTCAGCAGCCGCGGCGGCGAGCTGACCTTCATCTGGAAGCCGACCGCGCACCTGCAGTGGTACAACTCGGCCTCGATCAACCGCTCCACCTACGACGACAACTACGTGCAGAACGGCGTGACCATTCCGACCGCCGGCAAGTACACGGTGGACACGCCCAAGCGCATGTTCACCAGCGAGATCAGCTGGAACTACAACGGCTGGAACGCGAACCTGCGCGGCAAGTACACCGGCCAGCGCTACTACACCTACACCAACGACCAGGGCTTCGGCGGCTACACCGCGTTCGACGCCGGCACCGGCTACGACTTCGGCGCGGTGTCGTTCCTGCAGGACCTGAAGCTGTCGCTCAACGTGACCAACCTCACCGACAAGCGCTACGCCTCCAACCTCACCGCCTTCAGCAACAGCGACCCGAACGGGCGTTCGCTGGCGTTCCACGCCAGCGCGCCACGGCAGGTGTTCCTGACCCTGGACGCGCGCTTCTGAACGCGCGCATCCTGTCGCCACTTCGCTCCGGAACGCATGCGATGATGAAACCGATTGTCTGGTTGCTGGGATGTTCGATGGCGCTGTCGTCGCTGGCCGCCGCGGCCGAAAACGCCGCGGCTGCGGGTCCGCACAAGCCGCTGGTGATCGGTCACCGCGGCGCCAGCGCGCTGCGCCCGGAGCACACGCTGGCGGCGTATGCCAAGGCCATCGCCGACGGCGCCGATTTCATCGAGCCGGACCTGGTCTCGACCAAGGACGGTGCGCTGGTGGCGCGCCACGAGAACGAGATCGGCGCCACCACCGATGTCGCCGCGCATCCGCAGTTCGCCGCGCGCAAGACGCGCAAGACCATCGACGGGCAGCAGGTGGAAGGCTGGTTCACCGAAGACTTCACCCTGGCCGAGCTGAAGACGCTGCGCGCGCGCGAGCGCCTGCCGCAACTGCGCGGCACCGCGTTCGACGGGCAGTTCCAGTTGCTCACCTTCGACGAGATCATCGATTTCGCCGCGGCCGAATCGGCCACGCGCGGGCACCCGATCGGACTGATCCCGGAGATCAAGCACGGCACCTATTTCCAGTCGCTGGGCCTGGCGATGGAAGACAAGCTGCTGGCCACGCTGGACGCGCATGCGTACACGCGCAGCGCACCGGTGGTGGTGCAGTCGTTCGAGATCGGCAACCTGCAGTCGCTGCACCGCAAGCTCGGCGACACCCATCCGAACGTGCGCCTGGTGCAGTTGCTGGGCGACCCGGAGGAACGCCCGGGCGACCAGCTGCGCGACGGCCCGACCTATGCGCAGATGGGCAGCGCGCAGGGCCTGCGCGCGATCGCCAAGTATGCGCAGCTGGTCAGTCCCAGCCTGCGCGCCATCATCCCGGTCGATACAGACGGCGCGCTGTCCGCGCCCACCGCCTTCGTCGCCGACGCGCATGCGGCCGGGCTGCAGGTGGTGCCGTACACGTTCCGTCCGGAGAACTATTTCCTGCCCAAGCAATTGCAGGACGCGCGCGGTCCGGCGGCGGTGAATGCCGATGGCAGCATCGCCGAGATGCGCGCGTTCATTGCCGCAGGCGTCGATGGGTTCTTCACCGACGACCCGGCGGTGGGTCGTGCGGCAGTGGATGGGACGGCGGTGTCGCGCGAGCGCTGAAGCGCTCTGCAGGGACACCTAGCGATCCTGTGGGAGCGACTTCAGTCGCGACGGGCTCTATCGGGAAAGCCCGTCGTGACTGAAGTCGCTCCCACAGAAGGGCTCAAGGATTCGCAAGGATCGCTTCTTCTGTAGGAGCGGCTTCAGCCGCGACCGGGCTTCACCAGCAAGATCCTGTCGCGGCTGAAGCCGCTCCTACAGGAAGCATCTACAGGGCGCATCCGCGGTCCGCGGCACACCGCGCTGGCCGCGACGCCGCCGCATCGCGATAATGCGCCGCTTCGCCTCGCCCTAGCGCCGCCGCCCGTGAACCAACCATCCTCGCCATCGCCGACCTTCGCCGCGCTGACCCCGCGCGCCCTGCTGCTGGCGGTGCTGGCGATGGGCGCGGTGGTGCTGCTGTCGAACGTGCTGGTGCAGTTCCCGATCAACGATTGGCTGACCTGGGGTGCCTTCAGCTATCCGGTGGCGTTCCTGGTCAGCAACCTGATCAATCGCCGCTTCGGTCCGCGCGCGGCACGGCGCGTGGCCTGGTGCGGCTTCGCGCTGGCGGTGCTGCTGTCGATCTGGATCGCCACCCCGCGCATCGCCGCCGCCTCGTGCCTGGCGTTCATCGCCGCGCAGCTGCTGGACATCACCGTGTTCGACCGCCTGCGCCGCGGCCGCTGGTGGCGCGCGCCGATCGTCGCCACCACCTGCAGCGCGACGCTGGACACGGCGATCTTCTGGTCGATCGCCTTCGCCGGTTCGGCGCTGCCGTGGGTCAGCTGGGCCGCCGGCGACCTGGCGGTGAAGCTGGGCATCGGCGTGTTCCTGCTGGCGCCGTTCCGCGCGCTGCTGTGGCGGACCGCCCCGCCGGCCGCCGACAATGCATCGGCCACGCGCGCGCCGCCGCGTTAGGGCGAACCGCGATCCGCTTGGCGGCCGCCATGGAATCAGGCACCCCGGCGTTTGCGCGACGTCCCGGCCTGGCAACGCGCAGCCACGCAAACGCCAATGGACCGACCCGTCGGCACTCGCCACGCCAGGCCGACGTCGGCAACATCGTCGCCGCGCCAGTACGACGGATCGAACAACGCCGCTACGTGCGGACGCGCACGTGACTCGGACCCAATACACGCTTCGAATTCTTCTCCGCGACGCATCGACGGCGCCACGACTCGGACGCGAATCGGCCACCTCACAAACGAAAGGAAGCGAAGACAGATGACATCGAACTACAGGCGCATGCTCCGCGATCCACTGCTTCTTCCGTTATTGCTCGCCTCGCTTCTGAATGCGCTTTCCGCAGACGTTCTTTGGCAGAAAATTGCGGCCGCATGCGACCTCGGCCCCGGCTGGCCGGAATTACTGCAAGGACTCTGCGGCTTTCTTCTGCTTGTGCTCACGCTCATCAGGGCGCTTTGGCTCAAAAAGCGAGTCAACCCCAGATGACGGGCACGCCCCATGTTCGCCTAAGGGGCATGCCATCCACTTCCGGGCAGGCCGGGTGGGATCCGGCGCACCGTCGGCGGGCCAGCCGCGCTATCGTCCGCTGCGCCCCGGCTCGAACGCCAACTCCTTGGCCTGCGCCGCGGCGGTGATCGCCGCGCGTGCGTGCGCGATCGCCTCGGTGCTCGCGGTCAGCCGCGGGCGCCGATCCAGCGTGCAGGCCAGGCCGGCGTCGACCAGGGTCGCGTGTGCGTCATGCAACGTGGCGACGGTCGGCGCATCGAACCAAGCGCTGGCCGCCAAGGCGTCGATCAGCGCCGGCGTATCGCGCGGCTGGGTCAGCTCGGGATGCTGCGCGGCGCCGAGCAGCACACCGGCCTGCAGCAGGAACTCCAGGTCGACCAGGCCGCCGGCGCCCTGCTTCAGGTCGAAACGCGCCGCATCGCTGCGGTCCAGTTCGGCACGCATGCGTGCGCGCATCTTCAGCACTTCCTCGCGCAACTGCGCAGCCTCGCGCGGGCGTGCCAGGGTCTGCGCCCGCACCTGCTCGAAGCGTTGCAGCAGGTCGGCGTCGCCGGCCACGCCGCGCGCGCGCACCAGTGCCTGGTGCTCCCAGGTCCAGGCACGCTCGCGCTGGTATTCGGTGTAGCTGGCCAGCGACGACACCAGCGCGCCCTTGCCGCCGTCCGGGCGCAGGCGCACGTCGATGTCGTACAGGCGGCCGCCGCCGGTGACCGCGCCGAGCAGGGCGATCACCTTCTGCGCCAGCCGCGCGAACCAGCGTCCGCTCTCCAGCGGGCGCGCGCCGTCCGAGGCCTCCACGCCGGCGGCGTGGTCGTACAGGAACACCAGGTCCAGGTCCGAGCCGATGCCCAGTTCGATGCCGCCGAGGCTGCCGTAGCCGATGATCGCGAAGCTGCCGCCGGGCACCTCGCCATGGGCCGCGGCCAGTTCGGCGCGGGCCAGACGCAGCACCGTCAGCACCACGCCCTCGGCCAGTTCCGCGAGTTGGCGGGCGCTGCGCACCGCCGGCTGGCGCCGGTCCAGCGCGGCCAGCGCGATGCGGAAACTCAAGGCCTGGCGCGCTTCGTTGAGGCCGCGCAGCGCGGCTTCCGGATCGTCGCCGGCGGCGGCGACCGCGCTGTCGCACAGCCGCTGCATCGCCGCCCGATCCGGCATCGGCCCGGCGACGCGGCTGTCGAGCAATTCGTCGAGCAGCAGCGGATACGCGGCCAGGCGTTCGGACAGGAACGCGCTGCGCGCCAGCACGTCGACCAGCCGCGCCAGCGCGCTGGGCTGTTCGTCGAGCAGCGCCAGGTAGCTGGCGCGGCGCAGGATCGCCTGCAGCAGGCCGAGCACGCGGTGCAGCGCGGCGTCGGCCTGCGGCGAGCGCGTGGCGGCATGCAGCAGCGCCGGCAGCACCCGGTCCAGGCGCGCGCGCGCAGCGTCCGACAGCGTGCGCACGCCGAGCGACTGCACGAAACCGCGCAGTGCCTGGTCGGCGCCGTCGGCATCGGCGAACCCGGCCGCGGCCAGTACCTGGGAGCCGGCCTCGTGCGGCAGGCCGCGCCAGTAGCTGGCCAGCGCATCCGGCGCCGCGGCCTGCACCCGCGGCGCCAGCAGCTCGGCGAATTCGGCGGCGACGCGGTCGCGCTGCACCTGCAACGCGGCATACAGCTGCGCCCAGTCGGCGTAGCCGAGGCCGAGCGCGATGCGTGCCCGGTCCAGCGGGTCTTCCGGCAGCGCATGGGTCTGCGCGTCGCGCAGCATCTGCAGGCGGTTCTCGACCTGGCGCAGAAAGCGGTACGCGTGGGCCAGCGCGGCGCCATCCGCGGCCGCGACCTGGCCGCCGGCGACCAACGCCTGCAGCGCCGGCAGCAAGCGGCGCTCGCGCAGCGCCGGCTCGCGGCCGCCGCGGATCAACTGCAGCGACTGCACCAGGAATTCGATCTCGCGGATGCCGCCGGGGCCGCGCTTGATGTCGTCCAAGCGATCGTGGCGCGCGACCTCGGCGGTGATCGCCGCCTTCATCTCGCGCAGCCCGTCGAGCGCGGTGAAGTCGAGATAGCGCCGGTACACGAACGGGCGCAGGGTCTGCAGCCAGTCCTCGCCGGCGGCGATGTCGCCGGCCACCGCGCGCGCCTTCAGCCACGCATAGCGCTCCCAGTCGCGGCCTTCGCGCTGGAAGTAGTGGTCCATGCCGGCGAACGACAGCGCCACCCGCCCTGCGGTGCCGAACGGCCGCAGGCGCAGGTCCACGCGGTGCGAGAAACCGTCGGCGGTGGTCTCGTCCAGCAGCCGCGCCAGGCGCTGGCCGAGGCGCGCGAAATATTCCTCGGCGGCGAGCGGGCGTGCGCCGTCGGACTCGCCGCCCTGCGGATAGGCGTAGACCAGGTCCACGTCCGAGGAAAAATTCAGTTCGCCGCCGCCGAGCTTGCCCAGGCCGAACACCACCAGCCGCTGCGCGCTGCCGTCGGCGGCGCGGACCACGCCGTGGCGGGTGGCGAACTCGCCTTCCAGCGCCTGCAGCGCCAGGTCCAGGCAAGTCTCGGCCAGCTGCGTGCTGCCGGCCAGGGTCGCGTCGACATCGTCCAGGCCCAGCACGTCGCGCCACACCAGCCGCGCCGACGCGGCGGCGCGATGGCGGCGCAGTTGCGCCGGCCATTGCGCCGGCTGCGCCGGGTCCAGCAGCGGCGGCGGCAACGGCGGCGGATCGGACTGCGCCAGGTGCGCGAGCAGCGTCGGTTGCCGGCACAGCGTGTCGAGCAGGAACTCGCTGGCCAGCACGGCGCGCTGCAGGTCGGCGTCGAGGCCCGGACGGTCGGGCCAGGGCAAGGTACCGACGGCTTGGCGCAGGCGCGCCAGGTTGCGGTCCAGCACGGGTTGCAGGATGTCGGGAACAAGCAGGGAAGGCGCAGGCATCCGCCGATTCTGGCATCCCGGCGCGCCCGCAGACAGGGGCCGCATGTCACCGGACGATGTTTGCGCTCAGGATTCGAGGCCGCGCCGCGTGCGTTCGGCGCCATTGCCTGGTCTTGTCTTAAAAGACGGTCTGGCGTCTTCGGCTCGGCCAAACTCCAGGCAAAAAAAAGCCCGCTTGCAGCGAACTGCCAGCGGGCCTTGCTCCCTCCCCCACGTCGGGATGCAGGGCGATCTTGGGCGCTTTGTTTGCACATTGCACGCTGCACTGCAAAACGATACCGGGCGGTACATTCTGCTGCGCTGCGGGAGGCGCCGAGGGCTGTTCCCGCCGTACGCGCGTTGCCTTGGCGAATGCGCAATTGTCGCACCCGCATGTCGCGATCCGTGCGGGGCGTGGTCGACATCGATCGCGACACGCTTCGTCGATTACGCCTGCTGCGAACGATAGTCCCAGCCGTTCCAAGCCGACTCCTCAAGCTGTCATCCCACCATGCGCAAGCCCTCTGCCCGCATCGCGACGGCGGCGCTGCACCGTGCATCCGGCTGCGAGCTTGCATGACCGCAGCCACGCGCGAAGCCGATGCCGCCTTGCGACTCGATCAGGGTTTCGACGCGGGCGGCGGCGCGCTATCCGGCAACCACGCCGGCTGCCGCTCGTACCACTCGCGCGCGTTGAGCAGATGCCATTGCCGCTGTTCGCCGCGCAGCGCCACGCCGACGCCCAGCACGCCCCAGCGCGCATACAGGTCGCCCTGAGTGCCGGCATCGCCGACGCGCAGGCGCGCGCGCAGCGACACGCGCTGGTTTTCCGCAGACAGGCGATCAAGCCACAGCGCGTCCTTGCGCCAACGCAGCTGGCCGCTCGCATCCAGCTGCCCGGCATCGGCCAGCTTGAGCAGCCACGCCGGCGCCTCGCTGCGCTGCGCGAACACCGCCAGCACCGGGCCGGCGTCGCGCATCTGGATCTGTACTTGCGCATCGGCCTGCTTGGCCGGCTCGGCGACGATGCGGCCGCGCGGCACGCGCAGCGTGGCCCACCAGTCGCGCTGTTTCGCCGCCTCGCCGTAGCGCACGCCTTGCAGGCGCAGCGTGCTGCCGCTCAGATCGAAGCGCTTGCCGTGCAGTTCCGCACGCCGCAAGCGCGCGTCCAGGTCCAGGTCGCCCACCAGCGCCAGCCCGGCGGCCTGCAACTGCGCCTGGCGGCCGCGCAGGCGCACGTTGCCTGCGCCGACCTGCCCGGCGGCGTCCAGATGCAAATCGCCGCTGAGCGACCCGTTGCCGCCGAGCACGCGTACCTGCGATGCCGGCAGGTAGCGGTTGTAAGCGCGCAGGTCGGGCACGCGCGCATCGTCGAAACGCAGGCGTGCCTGCAGCGATTCCTTCAGCGTCGCCAGCGTGCCGTCGCCGTCCAGATCCAGGCGCAGATCCTCGCCCTGCACGAAGATCGCCTTGGGCTCGGCCACCGGCGTCAACGCGAACGTGTGCATGCGCACGTTCACCTGCGTGCGCGGCTGCGCGGCGCTGCCGACGATGCGTCCGATGGCCTGCGCCTTGCCGCGAATCCGTACCTGCAGCACGTCGGCCACCGCCTGCACGTCGGGCACGTCGAGGCGGCTGCCCGGCTGCAGCGCACCCTGCGCCAGACGCAGATCGGCGGACACGTCGCCGCCGCCGTCGAGCCGGAACCACGGCTTGCGCACCAGCAGGTCGCTGATCCAGTTCAGCGATTCGAAATGCCAACGCCCCTGCAGCGTGCCGGACAGCCGCGGCAGCAGCGCTGCCGGGTCGGCGAAGGGAATGCTGCGCCCGGCGATGCGCAGGTCGGCATCGATCATGCTGCGCGGGTCGACCTGGCCGGGCAGGCGCGCGCGCAGCCGGATGTCGCGATCGACGTCGAGCAGCAGCGCCAGCACGCCGCGGTCGGTGGCGCCGACGCCGGCGTGCAGCGGCACCCGCCAGTTGAGTTTGCTGCCCGGCTGCAGTTCGCCACGCAGCATGCGCAGGTTCGCTTCGACGTGTCCGAGTCCGGGTTCGGTACTCAGCCGGGTCTGGCCGCCGGCCGTATCGATACGCAGCGCCACGCTGCGTCCGTGCACTTGCAGCGTCACGTCGGCGATGCCCAGCTTGCGCAGGCCCGGCGCCTGCGCCCGGTAGTGGCGCGGGAACGAGAAGCGCGCGTCCACGTGCGCCTGGTCGGCGACTTGGCGCTTGCCGTAGCGCACGCTGGCGTCGTCGAACACGATCTGCGACGGGAACAGTTCCGACGGCCCGCCGCGCAACTGCTTGAGGAAGCCCACGGTGCCGTGGCCCTTGCCCTCGATCGCCAGGTCGCCGAAGCGCGCGCGACGCAGCGTGCCGCTGTGGATCGCATCGAAGCGCAGCGTCCAGCCCTGGTCGCTGGGCGGCGGCGGCGGGATGGTGTCGGCGACGCGGTCGATCTCGCCGATCACGTTCACCGCCTCCAGCCACGGCAGCCGCACTTCGCGGTGCAGCAGCGGCAGCAACGCGATGCGCGCGCTGGCGCGGTCGGCGCGCAGGGTCCACACGGTGCGCTGCACATGGCCGCGCATGCGCACGTTCCAGGCGGTGACGAAGCCCGGCAGCACGGTCAGCGCCGGGCCGGTCTGCATGCGGAATTTTTCCGGCTTGCGGTTGGTCGCCATGTCGAACAGCGGCGTGTTGAGGAACACGTTGCCCAGCAGCAGGTACAGCAGATAGGCGACCAGCAGCCCACGCAGCAGCAGGCGCCACGGCCGCGGCCAGCGCCGGTAGCGTTCGAGGGCGGCGTTCAACGAGAGGCGGGCGAAGGGCGGCACTGCGGCACTATCGCTGCGCTACGGCGTCGGGCGCGTGAAAGCCGCGCGCCGCCAGTGCCCCATCGGCGCAAACCCGGACGCGGCGCGATCCGCGATAATCGGCGCTCCCTCTCTTTCCGCACGGTTGCCCATGTCCGCCGAACGCATCCTCCACCCGCGCCTGCGCGAGCGCGTCGTCACCGCCGAGGCCGCGGCCGCGCTGATCCAGCCTGGCGAGACGGTGGCGATGAGCGGCTTCACCGGCTCCGGCTACCCGAAGGCGGTGCCGATCGCGCTGGCGCAGCGGATCGAGGCCGCGCACCTGCAGGGCCAGGCGTTCAAGATCCAGTTGATGACCGGCGCTTCCACCGCGCCGGAACTGGACGGCGCGCTGGCCAAGGCCGACGGCATCGCCCTGCGCATGCCGTTCCAGACCGACCCGGACGCGCGCCAGCGCATCAACGCCGGCACCCTGGACTACATCGACATCCACCTCAGCCACGTCGCCCAGCATGTGTGGTTCGGCTTCTACGGCGAGATCGACACCGCGGTGGTGGAAGTGGCCGGCATCCGCGAGGACGGCAGCCTGATCCCGTCGACCTCGATCGGCAACAACAAGACCTGGCTGGACCTAGCCAAGAAAGTGATCGTGGAGGTCAACGATTGGCAGCCGGCCGGCATCGACGGCATGCACGACGTGTACTACGGCACTGCGCTGCCGCCGCAGCGCAAGCCGATCCCGCTGCTGCACGCCGACGACCGCATCGGCGAGCCGTCGCTGCGCTGCGATCCGGACAAGATCGTGGCGGTGGTGCGCACCCATGGCCCGGACCGCAACAGCCCGTTCGCCGCGGCCGACGCCACCAGCGAGCGCATCGCCGCGCACCTGATCGACTTCCTCAAACACGAAGTCGGCAAGGGCCGGCTGCCGGCCAACCTGCTGCCGCTGCAGTCGGGCGTGGGCAACATCCCCAATGCGGTGCTGGCCGGGCTGGCCAGCAGCGGCTTCCGCGACCTGAGCGCCTTCACCGAGGTGATCCAGGACGGCATGCTCGACCTGCTGCGCAGCGGCGTGCTCAAGGTCGCCTCGTGCACCGGCTTCGCGCTGAGCCCGGAGGCGAACGAGGAGTTCAAGCGCAACATCGATTTCTACCGCGAGCGCATCATCCTGCGCACGCAGGAGATCTCCAACCATCCGGAGCTGGTGCGGCGGCTGGGCTGCATCGCGATGAACGGCATGATCGAGGCCGACCTGTACGGCAACGTCAACTCCACCCACGTGATGGGCAGCCGCATCATGAACGGCATCGGCGGCTCCGGCGACTTCGCCCGCAACAGCTTCCTGTCGATCTTCCTCAGCCCCAGCACCGCAAAGCAGGGCAGCATCTCGGCGATCGTGCCGATGGTCAGCCACGTCGACCACACCGAGCACGACGTCTCCATCGTCGTCACCGAACACGGCCTGGCCGATCTGCGCGGCCTGCCGCCGCGGCATCGCGCACGCCAGCTGATCGACCACTGCGTGGACCCGAGCTACCGCGCGCAGCTGCAAGACTATTTCGACCGCGCGCTGCACGACAGCTACGGCAAGCACACCCCGCACCTGCTGCCCGAGGCGCTGTCCTGGCACCAGCGCTGGCTGGACACCGGCAGCATGCACGCGGCGGATTGATCGAAAGCGGTGCGCACGGTCGCCGTCGCGGCTTCCTCGCTTCTTGCAACTTCGGCCGCGACGAGCGAAGCGGCACTGCTTGCCGGCCTAGGATACTGTCGGGGCTGAAGCCCCTCCTACAGTGCACCCAGCAAGCTTGCCGCAAGTCCCTGTAGGAGCGGCTCCAGCCGCGACGAACGAAGGAAGAGATCCGCCGACTTCGGGAGCTGCCGGGGCCGAACCTCGACAACCTCCGCTATGAATCGATGGACGAAAGACCCAACTCAGGCTCGTGCAGGAACGCCAGTTTGCGTGCGCGCGGCAGTTGCTTGAGCACCCATTCGGCGCGCGAGGCGGCGGCGCGGTCCGGGTAGGCGCGGCTGGCCAGCAGCCGCAGCGGCGGGTTGGCGCGGGTGTACTTGGCGCCGGTGCCGCGCAGATGCGCCTGGAAGCGCGCCTCGAGGTCGACGGTGATGCCCGCGTAGTAGCTGCCGTTGCGGCATTCGAGCAGATACAGGAACCAGGGCGTGGAGGCGGCCATGCGCGCATTATCGGCCAGCGCGCGCTTCGCGCCACCGTCTGCAGCGTTGCATTGCCCTATGCGCTCGACCTCTGGGCATGTCTCTGCCGATCCAACCCATCCCATCGATGCCGATCATCGCGATCGCCTCGCCGCGCTGAACCGCCACGAAACCGGCTTTAACGCAACCCGAACACCTTGCCAGTCCCTGGCACACGCCGGCAAACCACAGCCACGGCGCAGGCGCATAAATTCACCACCGGCCGGATGCCGTCGATGACGAGGCTCTCTCCCTTTGGATTCGACGGCACGGCCGGGTCTTTTTTAGGCGATACGCAACGGACATCTCGTGCGTCGCCTGTGACTTGCCACCGGATCAACAGCGCTTCGACGGCCCATGTCTGGCGCCGCATCGGACGCGCCCCCAGCCTTTGCTGGCGACGCCGGCATGTCGCGCTGAAGCCGCCTACAAGGACTGCGCCCCCCTGCTACGCGCGCTGTGGAAGAGCTTCCACCCCTGTTGTCACCGGAGGTGGAGAGATCGCGCCTTCGCTCGTCGCGGCTGAAGCCGCTCCTACAGAAAAGCGGCACGCGTGAGAGTGGCACGCGTGCCGTGTGGTCTTGCCGCCTTGCTCAGGCCGCCTGCGACAACCGCGCCTGGCGCCGCGCGCGCACCGCCTGCGCCAGTCGCTCCAGCACCTGCACCGAACTGCCCCAATCGATGCAACCGTCGGTGATGCTCTGCCCGTAGACCAGCGGCTGGCCGTCGACCAGTTCCTGGCGCCCGCCGACCAAGTGACTTTCCACCATCACTCCGACGATGCGGGTCTGTCCGGCCTCCAGCTGGGTGGCGATGTCCTCGACCACCTTCGGCTGGTTGTCCGGGTTCTTGCCGCTGTTGGCGTGGCTCGCATCGACCATCAGCCGCGCCGGCAGCCCGGCCTTCTCCAGCACCTGGCCGGCGGCGTCGACGCTGGCCGCATCGTAGTTGGGCAGCTTGCCGCCGCGCAGGATCACGTGGCAGTCGGGATTGCCGGTGGTCGCGGCGACCGCGGTCTGCCCGTCCTTGGTCACCGCCAGGAAATGATGCGGATGCGAGGCCGCGCCGACCGCATCGACCGCGATCTTGACGTCGCCGCTGGTGCCGTTCTTGAACCCGACCGGGCACGACAGCCCCGACGCCATTTCCCGGTGCACCTGGCTTTCGGTGGTGCGCGCGCCGATCGCGCCCCAGGCCACCAGGTCGGCGATGTACTGCGGCGAGATGATGTCGAGGAATTCCACGCCGGCCGGCAGGCCGAGGCGGTTGATGTCGCGCAGCAGGCCGCGCGCCAGGCGCAACCCCTTGTTGATGTCGAAGCTGCCGTCGAGGTTGGGGTCGTTGATCAGGCCCTTCCAGCCGACCGTGGTGCGCGGCTTCTCGAAGTACACCCGCATCACGATCTCCAGCGCATCGCCGTAGGCGTCGCGCAGCGGGCGCAGGCGCTGCGCGTACTCCATCGCCGCGACCGGATCGTGGATCGAGCACGGGCCGATCACCACCGCCAGGCGGTCGTCGCGGCCGTGCAGGATTTCGTGCAGCGCCGCGCGCGAAGCGGCGACGGTCTGCGAGGCTTCTTCGTCGCAGGGCAGCAGCGACTGCAACTGGGCGGGCGGGGTCAGCGGTTCGATCTTGCGGATGCGCAGATCGTCGGTGTGGGGAGCCATGGGAATCTCTCGTCGGGGGTCTGGGTGGGGAGCCAGGTCCGGCGGCATGAAAAAAGCCGCCAGGTTCGCTGGCGGCTTTCGGGGATGCGGCTGAAGTTTCCTTCAGGGTGAACGCATTCCTTCCTCCGCCAGCGGCATCGGAAAACCGTAGTACCAAAAATAAAAGCTGCGGTTGGCGTTCATGGGATGCATTGATAGCACAGGATTTTTGCGGGTGCCACAGTTGCTGATGCAACTGTGGCGGCGGGACTCGGGACTCGGGACTCGGGACTCGCAGGGCAGGTTCTCGCGCGCAGGCCGGCTCTCGGCTCTTCCGAGTCCCGAGTCCCGAGTCCCGAGTCCCCTGTCCCGAGTCCCGGCTCAAGTCGAACACATCCCACCGCGCACAAAAAAAGAGCCCCGCATCGCTGCGGGGCTCCTTTCGACTGCGTACTGCAGGTCGGCTTGCGCCGGCGCGGATCAGAAATCCATGCCGCCCATGCCACCCATGCCGCCGCCCATGCCGCCACCGGCGGCCGGCTCTTCCTTCTTCGGCGCATCGGCCACCATCGCTTCGGTGGTGATCATCAGGCCGGCGATCGACGCGGCGTTCTGCAGCGCCGAACGGGTCACCTTGGTCGGGTCCAGGATGCCGAACTCGACCATGTCGCCGAACTCGCCGTTGGCGGCGTTGTAACCGAAGTTACCGGTGCCTTCCTTGACGCGGTTCAGGATCACCGACGGCTCTTCGCCGGCGTTGGTGACGATCTCGCGCAGCGGCGCTTCCATCGCGCGCAGCGCGATCTGGATGCCGTGGGTCTGATCTTCGTTGGCGCCCTTCAGCTCGCCGATCGCGGTCAGCGCGCGCACCAGGGCCACACCGCCGCCCGGGACCACGCCTTCTTCCACGGCCGCACGGGTCGCGTGCAGGGCGTCTTCGACGCGCGCCTTCTTTTCCTTCATCTCGATCTCGGTCGAGGCACCGACCTTGATCACCGCCACGCCGCCGGCCAGCTTGGCCACGCGCTCCTGCAGCTTCTCGCGGTCGTAGTCCGAAGAGGTCTCTTCGATCTGCGCCTTGATCTGCTTGATGCGCGACTCGATGCCGGTGGTTTCGCCGGCGCCGTCGATGATGGTGGTGTTCTCCTTGGAGACCTGCACCTTCTTGGCGCGGCCCAGGTCCTTGATGGTCGCCTTCTCCAGCGCCAGGCCCACTTCCTCGGAGATCACGGTGCCGCCGGTCAGCACGGCCATGTCTTCCAGCATCGCCTTGCGACGGTCGCCGAAGCCCGGCGCCTTGACCGCCACGACCTTGACGATGCCGCGGATGGTGTTGACCACCAGGGTCGCCAGCGCTTCGCCTTCGACTTCCTCGGCGACGATCAGCAGCGGCTTGCCCGACTTGGCGACGCCTTCCAGCACCGGCAGCAGGTCACGGACGTTGGAGATCTTCTTGTCGTGCAGCAGGATGAACGGGTCGTCCAGGTCGGCCGACTGGCTCTGCTGGTTGTTGATGAAGTACGGCGACAGGTAGCCGCGGTCGAACTGCATGCCCTCGACCACGTCCAGCTCGTTGTCCAGGCCCGAGCCTTCTTCAACGGTGATGACGCCTTCCTTGCCGACCTTCTTCATCGCGTCGGCGATGATGTTGCCGATCGACTCGTCGGAGTTGGCCGAGATGGTGCCGACCTGGGCGATCGCCTTGTCGTCGGCGGTGGGCTTGCTGATCTTCTTCAGCTCGGCCACGGCGGCCACGACGGCCTTGTCGATGCCGCGCTTGAGGTCCATCGGGTTCATGCCGGCGGCGACCGCCTTGGAACCTTCGCGGATCAGCGCCTGCGCCAGCACGGTGGCGGTGGTGGTGCCGTCGCCGGCGTTGTCGGAGGTCTTGGACGCGACTTCCTTCACCATCTGCGCGCCCATGTTCTCGAACTTGTCGGCAAGCTCGATTTCCTTGGCGACGGAGACGCCGTCCTTGGTGATGGTCGGGGCGCCGAAGCTCTTCTCGAGCACGACGTTGCGGCCCTTCGGACCCAGGGTGGCCTTGACGGCATTGGCGAGAATGTTGACGCCGCGCACCATGCGCGAACGAGCGTCTTCACCGAAACGGATATCTTTGGCAGCCATGTGTGTAACTCCGGAATTCGTGATTGGGGATTAGGGATTGGCCAAGAGCGGGATTCGGGGGAAACCCGGGACCGCGCCGCGGCGAGCGCAGCGCGAATCCCGAATCCCCACTCCCGAATCCCGCGATCGGCGGCGTTTTAGCCGACGATCGCCAGGATGTCGTCTTCGCGCAGCACCTTGTACTCGACGCCTTCGGACTTGTAGCTGGAGCCGGCGTACTGGCCGTAGATGACCTTGTCGCCGACCTTGACCGCCGGAGCGCGGACGCTGCCGTTGTCCAGCGGCTTGCCGCTGCCGATGGCCACGATCTCGCCCTTGGTGGACTTTTCCTTGGCCGAGTCCGGGATCACGATGCCACCGGCGGAAATTTCGTCGGCTTCGATCGGCTTGACTACGACGCGGTCGTGAAGCGGCTTGATGCTCATTGAGAGAGACCCTCTTAAGTGATTGATTGGTCTGGGAAAGGCTGGCGATGTTAGCACTCGCATGTGACGACTGCCAGCAACGCTCGCGAAAAAACCCGGTGTGCCGGGATGCGCTTGATGTGGTGCTGGTCGGCGCCCTTTCAAGGGCCGGCCGCAAAAAATTTCGCCCTGCCGCCCGCCCGGGCTGCGGAACTGGTACCCGGATTCCGCACGCTGTCACAGAGGCAGGCTAGTCTCGCAGACCCAGGGGGGACCATCCAAAAGGAGTTGTCGATGAAGCCATCCGCCGTTGCGCTACCCCTCGCCTGTCTGCTGGCCCTGGTCGGCCCCGCCCAGGCCGCCGTGTTCATCAACGAATTGCACTACGACGATGCCACCGCCGCCGGCGATACCGGCGAGGGCGTGGAGATCGTCGCCACCGCCGGCGAGAGCCTGAGCGGCTACAAGGTCTACCTGTACAACGGCAGCAATCCGGGTGCCGCGGTGGCGTACGCCAATACCGCGGTGCCGGCCGGCAGCCTGGTCAGCTGCGGCGGACAGGTGCGCATCGCCACCGTCGGCTATGCCAGCAACGGCGTGCAGAACGGTGCCAACGACGGCGTGGCGCTGGTCGACGGCAGCGGCCAGGTGGTGCAGTTCCTCAGCTACGAGGGCGCGATCACCGGCGGCGGCGGCCCGGCATCGGGGCTGACCAGCCAGAACCTGCCGGTCAGCGAGAGCAACAGCACCGCGGCCGGCACCTCGCTGCAGCTGCGCGGCAGCAACGGCAGCGCGGCCGCCAATTTCACCTGGGCCGGCAGCTCGGCCAGCAGCTTCGGCGCCTGCAACAGCGGCCAGAGCTTCAGCGGCGGCAGCAGCAACACCGCGCCGTCGGTGGTCTCGACCACGCCCACCCAGGGCGCCAGCAACTTCCCCGCCGCCGGCGACCTGGCGGTGACCTTCAGCGAGACGGTGAGCCTGGCCAGCGGCGCGTTCGCGCTGAGCTGCAGCCAGTCCGGCACGGTGGCGCTGAGCTACCCGAACAGCGGCAGCCAGTTCGCGATCTCCACCAACACCGCCCTGGCCGCCGGCGAAAGCTGCAGCCTGAGCATCCTCGCCGCGCGGGTCAGCGACGCCGGCGGCGCGCATCCGGCGCAGGACGGCAGCATCGCCTTCAGCGTCGCCAGCGGTGGCGGCGGCAGCACCGGCTACTACTCGCGGGTCAACACCGCCAATGCCAGCCAGTTGCGCTGTTCGCTGCACGAGACGATCAAGGGCCACACCGTCTACCCGTACAGCAGCAGCTCCGGCACCAGCACCTGGACCATCCTGGAGATCGCCGACGAGGACCCGAACAACAGCGGGCGCATCCTCGACGCCTACCGCAACCGCAGCTACGCCAAGGTCAGCGACCGCGCCGGCAGCGGCAGCGGCCTGCGCTACAACCGCGAGCACAGCTGGCCGAACTCGCTCGGCTTCGGCTCGGCCAGCGGCGACAAGGGCCTGCCCTACGCGCCGTACACCGACACGCACATGCTGTACCTGACCGACGCCACCTGGAACGCGGACCGCGGCAACAAGCCGTACGCGAACTGCGACAGCAACTGCGGCGAGCGCATCACCGAGGCCAACGCCGGTTTCGGCGGCGGCAGCGGCAGCTACCCCGGCAATTCCAACTGGGTGCGCACCCCGGACGGCAATGGCGGCAGCTTCGAGGTCTGGAACCACCGCAAGGGCGACATGGCGCGCGCGGTGATGTACATGGCGATCCGCTACGAGGGCGGCACCGACGCCGGCACCGGGCAGTCCGAGCCGGACCTGGAGCTGACCGACGACCGCAGCAAGATCGTGCAGACCTCGGCCTCGCCGGCCTACATGGGCCTGCTGTCGACGCTGATCACCTGGAGCCAGCTGGATCCGCCGGACGATGCCGAGCGCGCCCGCAACGAAGTGATCTACAGCTTCCAGGGCAACCGCAACCCGTTCATCGACCATCCGGAGTGGGCCACCTCCGGGCTGTTCACCTCGGCCAAGCCGGCGAGCTGCCAGTTGCTCAACTGACGTATCCCCTGGCGCGCGCCGATCGCGGCGCGCCAGGGTTGGCGGCGCGGCCTGGGCATCGCCCCGGTCGCTCCTGCGCGCGGCGCGTGCATCGCCGCCATCGCCTGCATTCTGCACCCCTGGGACGACAGGCACACACACGACCGGGCTCCACGGCTGCACGAGGCGTCGCGACGCTGCGTGCCGTGCCGCAACTGCGGCAATCGCGCGGCACCAGAACACGCCGGCATCGCCGCCGGCGTCATGAAATCTGCTTGCCTGGTTAGAACCGCCGCCCGCCGACGGCATCCGCACACGTCCGCCTCTGGCGGCGGTACCGGCGCAGGCACGGCGCGGCGGCCATCGCCGACTTCCGCGCACGCCATCGCAACCGGCCGCCGCCGTCCGCGGACCCGCTGCCATACGCGCCGGCAAAGCCCTGCCGGCGTCCCTATACTGTCGGCCGCATGTCTTCGCCCCCGCTCCGTTTGCTGTTCAGCACCTGCCCCGATCCGGCCAGCGCCGCGCGCATCGCGCAGGTCTTGGTCGAGGAACGGTTGGCCGCGTGCGTGAGCCGCTTGCCCGGCGTGCAGTCGACCTATCGCTGGCAGGACGCCGTGGAGCAGGCCGAGGAAGTGCTGCTGCTGATCAAGACCGCTGCCGACCGCGTCCCCGCGTTGCAGCGGCGGCTGAGCGAACTGCATCCCTACGACGTCCCCGAACTGATCGAGCTCGAGGTCGCCGGCGGCCTGCCCGCCTACCTGCAGTGGGTGCATGCCGAAACCCGTGAGGAACCGTAAGCCGATGACCTTGCTGCACCGTCTCGCCGCCCTGTGCCTGCTGGCCCTGGCCACATTCCCCGCCCTGGCGATCAACGAAAAGGACCTGCTGCCGGTCGACCAGGCCTTCGTGCTGACCGCGCAGGCACCGGAGCGCGGCCGCATCGCGCTGCACTGGAAGATCGCCGACGGCTACTACCTGTACCGGCACCGGATCGCGGTGCGGGTGGAGAGCGGCTTCAAGGCCAACCCGACCCTGCAACTGCCCGCCGGGCACAAGAAGACCGACCCCTACTTCGGCGAAGTGGAAACCTACCGCGGCCAGCTGAGCGCGGTGCAGACCGGCGCCGCCGCCAGCGGCGTGGACACGCTGCAGGTGGAAGTGCGCTACCAGGGCTGCGCCGATGCCGGGGTGTGCTATCCGCCGCAGAAGCGCCTGCTCAGCGTGGCGCTGCCGGCGGAGGAGACCGGTGCGGCCGCGGCCGCGTCCTCGCCGCTGCCCGGCAGCGGTCCGGGCAACGCCGGCCCCGCCGCCAAGCCGCTGTTCGGCGCCGGCGCCGGCGCCAGCGCCGTGCAGGGGCTGCCGCTGCCGTCGGACCAGGCGTTCGGCTTCGAGGCCATCGTCGGCGACGGCAATACCCTGCTGCTGCGCTTCACCCCGGCGCCGGGCTACTACCTGTATCGCGACCGCACCGCGCTGGCGCTGGAAGGCGCCGCCGGCATCCGCACCGGCATGCCGCAGTGGCCGCAGGGCCGCTCGCACAAGGACGAGCATTTCGGCAACGTGGTGGTGTATTTCGACCAGGCCGAGGTCACCGTGCCGCTGCAGCGCCAGCGCGCCGATGCGGCCGAGGCGACCCTGGTCGCCACCTTCCAGGGCTGCCAGAGCGAGGGCATCTGCTATCCGCCGATGACCCGGCGGGTGAAGCTGTCGCTGCCCAAGGGCAAGGTCAGCCCCGACGGCCAGGCCGAGGTGGCGCCGTTGCTGGTGACGCCGCTCAACAGCAGCCAGGCCGACGCCAGCGCCGCGGCCGCCGACACCGCGACCCCGGTGACCGCGGCCGACGCGGCGACGCCGCCCGATGCCTCCGCGCACAACGCCGCGCGCAGCACCGCGCCGCAGGCCGAGCCGCAGAACCTGCTGTGGATGCTGCTGCTGGCGCTGGGCGGCGGGCTGGTGCTGAACCTGCTGCCGTGCGTGCTGCCGATCCTGTCGCTGAAGGTGCTGGGCGTGGCGCAGAGCGGCGAGAGCCGCAGCCGCGCGCGCAGCCATGCGCTGTGGTACACGCTGGGCGTGCTGGTGTCCTTCGCCGTGGTCGGCGGCATCGCCGTCGCCGCGCGCCTGCTGTGGGGCTTCCAGTTGCAGCGCCCGGGCTTCGTCGCGGTGCTGGTGTACCTGATGTTCGTGGTCGGCCTGAGCCTGTCGGGCGTGTTCACCCTGAGCGCCAACCTCGGCGGCCTGGGCCAGTCGCTGTCCACCCGCAGCGGCCCGGTCGGCGACTTCTTCACCGGCGTGCTGGCCTGCGTGGTGTCCAGCGCCTGCATCGGCCCGTTCATGGGCCCGGCGCTGGGCTATGCGCTGACCGCGCCGCCGGCGATGGCGATGCTGGTGTTCCTGACCCTGGGCCTGGGGCTGGCGCTGCCGTTCCTGCTGATCGGCTTCGTGCCCTCGCTGGCCAGGCGCCTGCCCAAGCCCGGCGCGTGGATGGAAACGCTCAAGCAGGTGCTGGCGTTCCCGATGTACCTGACCGCGATCTGGCTGCTGTGGGTGCTGGGCAAGCAGCGCGGCGTGGATGCGGTGGCGCTGCTGCTGGTCGGCGCCACGCTGCTGGCGCTGGGCCTGTGGTGGTTCGAGCGCGCGCGCTGGCGCGGACACAAGGCGGGCATGCGCCTGGCCAGCGTGTTGCTGCTGCTAGCGCTGGTGCCGGCCTGGGGCGTGACCCGGCTGCCGGCGCCCGGCGCTACGGTGGAGCGCAACACGGTGGCCTACTCGCCGGAGATGCTGGACCGGCTGCGCACCGACAACCGCGTGGTGTTCGTCAACATGACCGCCGACTGGTGCGTGACCTGCAAGGCCAACGAGCGCAACGTGTTCAGCGGCGACGCCTTCCGCGACACGCTCAAGCGCGTCGACGCGGTGTACATGAAAGGCGACTGGACCAACGAGGACCAGCGCATCAGCGCCTTCCTCGCCGAGCACAAGGCGGTCGGCGTGCCGCTGTACGTGGTCTACGGCCCGGGCGCGCCGCCGACCGTGCTGCCGCCGGTGCTGAGCCAGGCGGTGGTCGAGGACGCCCTGCTGCGCGCGGCGCGATGAAGGCCACGCCGCCGCGGCTGCTTGCGGTCGCCGCGGTGGCGGCGGTGCTGGGCGTGGCCGCCGCGCAGCTGTGGTGGCGCGTGCCGACGGCCCAGGCGCCGGCCACCGGCACGGCGACCACCGGTCCCGCCGCACCCGCAGGCGTGGCCGCGGCCCGCCCCGGCGACATGGCGCCGGCGCTGCGCCTGCCCACGCTCGACGGCGGCAGCCTGACCCTGGAACGGTTCCGCGGTCGCCCGCTGCTGGTCAACGTCTGGGCCAGCTGGTGCGAGCCGTGCGTGCGCGAGATGCCCGAGCTCGACCGCCTGGCGCAGGCGCAGCCGGCCGACGGCCTGCAGGTGCTCGGTATCGCCCTGGACCGCCCCGAGGACGTGCGCGCCTTCCTGCAACGGGTGCCGATCGCCTACCCGATCGCGCTGGAAACGCCCGGCCCCGCCGATGCCAGCGTGCGCCTGGGCGATACCCAGGGCCTGCTGCCCTACAGCGTGCTGATCGGCGCCGACGGCCGCATCGTGCGGCAGAAACTGGGGCCGTTCGCGCCGGGCGAAGCGAAGCGCTGGGCGCGACTGCCGTAGGCGCGATCTTCCGGAACGATGCTGCGTCCTGCGCATGTGCCGTCGCGCGTGTGCTTGCGCAGACGGCGCGGCATCCGACACCGACTGCTGAATCTTCGCGGCGGCGTGGTCAACGCGGCCGCTCCAAGCCCATCCTGCTCGCGAAGCCAGGCTTGCTCGCCACACCGGGCGCGCGGCGCACCGCGCTGGCTTGGCGGTCGCCGAACGGCTGACCGAGCCGGAGCGGGATCCCTCGCTGCGGCGCATGGCAAGCAATGGGCAAGCAACAAGCCTCTCGCCCGAGAGGGGCTGGGGTGAGGGTCGGGGGCGAAATCCGCGACCAAGGGCTGGAAGTCACGATGCCGCCCAGCACGTTGTGTGCGTTCAAGCACGGCCTACCATCGAATCGAACAAAGCGGCCGCCCGCGCCACCCGCGGCCGCAGCGGTTCAACCTGGCCAAGACGGCTGCTCACACTGGGGATGGGAATGCCGAAACAGGATCGTCGTTGGCTGATGCCGGTCGCGCTGGGACTTGCCCTCGCGGCGACCGCACTGCACCTGGGCTGGGAATACACGCACGGCGGGGTCAAGAGCCACCACTTGCTCGACCGCGCCGACCTGCCCGCGATCTCGAACTGGTGGGGCTTGATCGTGCTTCCGCTGCTGGGCGCCCTGGCCGGACGGTCGGTCGGCCGCAGGGCGCACGCCAGCCCTTCGGCACTGCCGCGCGCGCTGGCCGCCTTCGTCGCGGCGCTCGCCGCGGGCGCGGCGCTGTCGGCGGCCTTCGTCGCCGGCAACGAGCCAGCGGCGTCGGCGCTGTTTCTGGCGATAGTGGCCTCGGGCCTCGTGGTGCCCGCCTACCGCGCGGAGTACGGCTTCGGTTTCGTGCTCGGCATGACGTTCGTGTTCGGCTCGGTGCTTCCAGGCATCATCGCCCTGGTGGTGGCGGGGATCTCCGCTGCGGCCCATCGCATCGCATGGCCGGCGGCCATGTGGCTCGCCAGACGGGCGCGGGGACGCGAATCGGGCGCCGGCGGATGAGGGCGAGCCGGGCGCCAGGCGCGTTTCGCGCCGCGGCAGCGCCCGCCATAACGAAACATCCGTTTTAAAAACAACCGCAACTTCGCCGACGCCAGCGCGCGCCTGGGCGATACCCAGGGCCTGCTGCCGTACAGCGCGCCGATCGACACCCACGGCCGCACGGTCAAGCAGAAACTCGGCCCGTTCGCGCCGGGCGAAGTGCAGCACTGGGCGCGATGGCGGACTTCTTGGTTGAACGACCATCGCCACGACCGGCGCGATCACGCTTGATCCGGCCTGGTCGCGGTCGGGGCTGAAGTCTCTTCTGCAGCGCACCCGGTCCGCTGGCCGCAATCCACCTGTAGGAGCGGCTTCAGCCGCGACAGGCACTACCAGTAAACCCGGTCGCGGCTGAAGCCGCTCCTACAGGGAATCGTCGCCTGGATCGGGATTGGGCTAGAGCGCCTGCCGCTGCGCCTCGCCGCCGACGCCGACGCCGCCACCTGTAACCCGCGCCTGCCCCAGCGCCGCCAGCTCCGCGGCCAGGCGCTGCGCGCCGGCGCGCAGTTCCGGCACCGCGGTGATCTCCCACAGCACGCCGCGCAGCAGCGGCCCCAGGCAGTACAGGCCGGGGACCGGATGGCCGCTGCCGTCGCGCACCTGCAGGCGCGCGTCGACGACCAGCCCCAGGCCCAGCGGATCGGCCTGCAGCAGGCCGGCATCGCGCATCGACGCGACCAGCGGATGGCTGGTGCGGGCGACGTCGGTGTCCAGCCCGGTGGCGCGGATCAGCACGTCGAAGTCTTCGGTACGCGCGCTGCTGCTGGCACGATCGCGGATCACCGCCTCCACCGCGTGTTCGCCCAGCCGCGCGCGCAACAGGCGCCCGGCGCGGATGCGCAACTGGCCCTGCTGCTGCAACTGCGCCAGCGCGCTGGCCGCGGTGGGCGCCAGCCGATGCCGCGCCGCTTCCCAGTACGGGCGCAGGTGGCGCAGGAAGCGCGCGCGCGCCGCCGGCGCCAGGCCCTGCCAGAACGGTTGCAGGTGCGGGCGCAGCGCATCCACCACGCTGCGCCAGTCTTCCACCACCGTGGTCAGCTGGCGCAGGCTGCGCACCAGGCCGGCCAGATCGTGGTGGCGCAGCGCCTGCGCCACGCTCGGCGGCAGCGTCACCGGCGCGCCCGGCACCGCCAGGTGCGCCTGCGGCGCCAGGCCGCGCCGCGACAGCGCGGTGATCGGGCCGCGATGGCCACGGCGGCGCAGGGTCAGCGCGACATCGGCCATGGTCAGGCCGGTGCCGACCAGCAACAGCCGCGCCTGCGGCGACACCTCGTCCAGCACCCCGTCCTGCCACGGCCAGCCGATATAGCGCCGGTGCACCGCCAGGCGCGGGCCGATGCCCGGCAGCGCCGCCGGCGGCAGTGCGCCGATCGCCAGCACCACCACGTCGCTGACCACGTCCTCGCCGTTGGCCAGGAAGATGCGGAAGCCGTCCGGATCGCGCTCCACCGCCACCGCCTCCTCGGTCACCCGCGCCACCTCGACGGCCGACGCGGCCAGCGCCGCGTCCAGGTGCTGCTCCAGGTAGCGGCCGTAGCGCAGCCGCGGCAGGAATTCCAGGCGCTGCGCGGCATCGAGCTGCAAGGCGTCGGCGAACCCGCCCGGATCCTGCGGGTCCACGCCCAGGTCCTTGGCGCGCACGTTCAATAGATGTTCCGGGCGTGCCGCGCCGTAGGCGATGCCGCGGCCGAAGGTGTCGGCCACGCCGACCAGGGTGATGCGGCTGGCCGCTCCCTGGCGGGCCAGCTCTGCGGCCAGCACGTTGCCGCAGAATCCTGCGCCGATGATCGCAATTCGCATGGCTCGCACTCTTGGCCGGTCGGGGCGTCCTTTGTGCCCGGGATGCCGGCCGTAGGTGTAAATCGCCGGTTAATGCGCGCGTTGCGGCGCATGCCGATCGGGCATCAGCACATGCGCCTGCTACATGAGCCGCGTCCGGCAGGCCTTGGCGACGGCGTCCACGCGCTCGGCGCGTGGCCGTGGAAATGCCCGATTGCCCGTACGAAGCGATCGTTTCCCGCGTTGCCCACGACACGCCAAGGACGCACACGCAGGCGCGACGTCGACCTACTGAAGCCCTTCTTCGCCCAGCGCCTGCTGCACCGAAGGCCGCGCATGCACGCGCCGGTACCACGCTTCCAGATGCTGCAAGCCGTCGAAGTGGATGTCGGCCTTGTAGTGCGACGTCAGCCAGGACGCCTGCCCCCAGCCGGCCAGCGCGTACAGATAGGCGTCGGCGACAGTGAAGGCGTCTCCCATCAGGAACCGGCGATCGGCCAGCTGCGCGTCGATCCAGGCGAAGCGCTGCTCCAGCTTCGGCCGCGCGGTGTCCACGTACTGGCCGGCGAGCCGCGCATACAGCAGGGGAATGAAGCCCTTGTGGATCTCGGTGCTCAGGAAGTTCAGCCACTCCTGGAGGCGATAGCGCTCCATGCTGCCATCGCGCGGCACCAGGCCCAGTTCCGGCTTGCGGTCGCCCAGGTACTGGACGATGGCGGGGCCTTCACGCAGCACGCTGCCGTCGTCGAGTTCGAGCGCCGGCACGTAGCCCAGTGCATTGACCCGATGGAAATCCGCTCCGTCCTCGGCCAGGTGCGTCCTGTGGTCGACCTTCACCAGGGTCGCGGCGAGGCCGAGCTCGTGCAGCACGATATGCGCCGCGAGCGAGCAGGCGGCCGGGATGTAGTACAGCTTCATTGCGATCTCCAGAAACAGGCGGGACTGCCGGTCTCGGCGGAGCGGCCGCTGCATTCTAGGAACCGGGTATAAAAAAGGAAGAAGGCACTATAGTGTTGTATAGGTACATAATTTATACCTGGCGCCGAGTCCCGAGGAGCCCGCGATGAAAGACAACGTTTCCGGCTGCTCCGTGGAAGAGGCCATGCGCCTGCTGGGCGGACGATGGCGGCTGTTGCTGGTGTCGTACCTGCTGGACGGGCCCAAGCGGTTCAACGTCCTGCGGCGCGACATTCCGGCGATCTCGCAACGGATGCTGACCCTGGACCTGAGAGCCCTGGAAGAAGCGGGCCTGGTCCAGCGCACCGTGTATCCGACCGTGCCGGTCAAGGTCGAGTACGCGCTGACCGAGGACGGTCGCCGCCTGGAGCCCGTGGTGGCGGTGATGAAGGAATTCGGGCTGTGGCTCAAGGCGCGGGCTGCCGGCTGAGCGGCGCGGCGCGGGGCTGGCGGCTGGTGCGGGATCGGGCGCCAGCGCTGGTGGCGGAAATGCGCGGTGCCACGCAGCATCGCGCTTCACCTTCCCGCGACCTGGAGCGGCACATCGTCCTCCATCCCCCGCCGGTTCGGCCGCTGCGCTGGGACAGGATGGCGCGGGCGGCAGGGATGATCCATCGCTTGCGCCCCAAGCCGTCGCAGAACCAAACATCCGTTTAAAACATGCGCAACTTCGCCGAACTGGACAGTAATGCCGGCTTCGCGCAGACTGCCGCCCTTTCCGCTGCTTTGTCTTCCATGGCGCGACTGCTGCTGCTGCACGGCCCCAACCTCAACCTGCTCGGCACCCGCGAGCCGGGGGTCTATGGGCACGCGACACTGGCGCAGATCGATGCGGCGCTGCTCGCGCAGGCCACGGCCGCCGGGCACCAGCTCGACAGCCTGCAGTCCAACGCCGAGCACGTGCTGGTGGAGCGGGTGCAGGCCGCGCGCGGCGACGGCACCGCCTTCATCCTGATCAACCCGGCCGCGTTCACCCACACCTCGGTGGCGCTGCGCGACGCGCTGGCGGCGGTGGCGCTCCCGTTCATCGAGATCCACCTGTCCAACCCGCACAGCCGCGAGCCGTTCCGCCACCACAGCTATTTCAGCGACCACGCGGTCGGCGTGATCTGCGGCTTCGGCGCCGACAGCTACCGCTATGCGATGGACGCGGCGCTGGCCCGGCTGGGGACCAGCGCATGAGCTGCACCCCGCCTGCAGCGCGCGGCGCCCCTTCTTTTCGAGTTCGCCGGGCCGCGTGCCCGGTCTTTCCCCGATTCACCTCAAGAGGCCGTTATGGATCTCCGTAAAATCAAGAAGCTGATCGACCTGCTGGAAGAATCCAATCTCGCCGAGATCGAGATCAAGGAAGGCGAGGAAAGCGTGCGCCTGGCGCGCACGCCCACGGGCATGATGGCCAGCGCCCCGCAGTACGCCGCGCCGGCCCCCGCCGCGCCGCCGGCGGCCGCGCCGATGCCGATGAGCTCGCCCACCGAGGCCTCCACCGGCGGCACCGCCAAGCCCGGCAACGCCCTGCCCGAGGGCCACGTGCTGCGCGCGCCGATGGTCGGCACCTTCTACACCTCGCCGTCGCCGGATAAGCCCGCGTTCGTCAGCGTCGGCCAGGCGGTCAAGGCCGGCGAGACCCTGGCGATCATCGAGGCGATGAAGATGTTCAACCCGATCGAAGCCGACGTCTCCGGCACCATCGTCGCGATCCTCAGCGAGAGCGGCGTGCCGGTGGAGTTCGATCAGCCGTTGTTCGTGATTGGCTGAGCCGCCGGGACCGGGGACCAGGGACCGGGGACCGGGAAAGGCAAAAGCCAAAAAAGCGCGCCGCGCTTGGCTCCTGCTCTTTCCGGTCCCTGGTCCCCGGTCCCCGGTCCCGAAGAGACAACCCCGCGTTCGGAATCCCATCTAATGCTAGATAAAGTCGTCATCGCCAATCGCGGCGAAATCGCGCTGCGCATCCTGCGCGCGTGCCATACGCTCGGCATCCGCACGGTCGCGGTGCACTCCACCGTCGACCGCAACCTCAAGCACGTGGCGATGGCCGACGAGTCGGTGTGCATCGGCCCGGCGTCCTCGGCCGAGAGCTACCTCAACATCCCGGCGCTGATCGCCGCGGCCGAGGTCACCGACGCGCAGGCCATCCATCCCGGCTACGGCTTCCTGTCGGAAAACGCCGACTTCGCCGAGCGCGTGGAGCAGTCCGGCTTCATCTTCATCGGGCCCAAGGCCGACACCATCCGCCTGATGGGCGACAAGGTTGAGGCGATCCGCGCGATGAAGGCCGCCGGCGTGCCGTGCGTGCCCGGCTCGGGCGGCCCACTGGGCGACGACATCGTCGCCAACACCAAGGTCGCGCGCGAGATCGGCTACCCGGTGATCATCAAGGCGGCCGGCGGCGGCGGCGGCCGCGGCATGCGCGTGGTGCATTCGGAGGCGGCGCTGAAGGCGGCGATCGAGACCACCAAGTCCGAGGCCAAGGCCGCTTTCAGCAACGACCAGGTGTACATGGAGAAGTTCCTGGAGAATCCGCGCCACGTGGAGATCCAGGTGCTGGCCGACGGCCAGGGCAACGCCATCCACCTGGGCGAGCGCGACTGCTCGATGCAGCGCCGCCACCAGAAGGTGGTGGAGGAAGCGCCGGCGCCGGGCATCAGCGAAGCGCTGCGCAACGAGATCGGCAAGGTCTGCGTGGACGCCTGCGTGCGCATCGGCTATCGCGGCGCCGGCACCTTCGAGTTCCTGTTCGAGAACGGCAGCTTCTACTTCATCGAAATGAACACGCGCATCCAGGTCGAGCACCCGGTCACCGAGCGCATCACCGGCATCGACCTGGTCTGCGAGCAGTTGCGCATCGCCGCCGGGCAGAAGCTGAGCATCAAGCAGAGCGACATCGTGCTGCGCGGCCATGCGATCGAGTGCCGCATCAATGCCGAGGACCCGGAGACGTTCATGCCCAACCCGGGCCTGATCACCGGCTTCCACCCGCCCGGCGGCCCCGGCGTGCGCGTGGACACGCACATCTACAGCGGCTACAAGGTGCCGCCGAACTACGACTCGATGATCGGCAAGCTGATCGTGCACGGCCCCGACCGTGACACCGCGATCGCGCGCATGCGCGTGGCGCTGAGCGAGATGGTGGTGGACGGGATCAAGACCAACATCCCGCTGCAGCAGCGGATCATGCGCGACAAGGGCTTCCAGGCCGGCGGGCAGAACATCCACTACCTGGAAAAGCGGCTGGCAGAGCGCAAGAACAAGTCGATCGCGTTGGTTTGAGAGCCGGGATTTGGGATTTGGGATTTCGGATTCGGGATTCGCAAATGCGGACCCGGGTCCTGATCCATTCCTGGTGATGGCAGGCGACCGGTTCTAGTCGCTGCCAGGACGCGCCTTGGGCAAGCCTTCGCCGGATGCGCGTTGCGCGGCAGATTGGCGATCGCATCCGGCTACTTCGGATTGCTCGCAGATGGCGTTGCAAAACACTGCCATCGGCATCGCCGCCGCGTTTTGCGTCAGCGCTTGGCGTATTGGCTAGGCGCTTCGCCCACGTGGCGGCTGAAGGCGACGCTGAAGCTGCTGGTCGAGCCATAGCCGACGCGTTGCGCCACCTCGGACACGTTCGATCCGCGTCGCAGCAGGTCCTTGGCCACCTGCATGCGCCAGGCCAGCACGTACTCCATCGGCGGCACGCCGACGGTGCGGGTGAACCGCTCGAAGAACGTCGAGCGCGACAGCGCCGCCGCGCGCGCCAGCTCGCCCACCGTCCAGGCGTGGTCGATGCGGGCGTGGATCCGCGTGAGCGCCAGCGCCAGCCGTTCGTCGCCCAGGCCGCGCAGCAGGCCCGGCGGCGCACTGCCGGCCGTCGTCCAGCGCATGGCCTCGACCAGCAGCATCTCGACCAGCCGCGACAGCATGTAGTCGTTGCCCGGCTTCCGGTCCTGGTATTCCTCACCCACCATCTGCACCAGCTGCATCAGGCGGCCCGCGCCCCGCACATGGACCACCGCCGGCAGCAGCGAGACCAGCAGCCCGGCATGGGCGCCGTCGAACTCGAACGCGCCGCCCAACGAGCGCATGTCCGGCGCGCCGTCCGGATCGCCATGGCGCCGTTCGCCCTGCCCGCCGGGAACGATCTTCGGATCGATGAACACCGGCGGCGCCGGCACCAGGCTGGAGAGCGTGAACGCCGGCGTGGTCGGCAGCAGCACGAAATCGCCGGCGCCGATCGTGACCGGCGCATGCCCGTCCACCGCCAGCACGGCGCTGCCTTCCAGGACGATGCAGAACCCCGGCTGCCCGTACTCGGCATAGCGCACCGCCCAGTTGCCCTTGCCGCTGATGAGGTTGGCGAACACCGCGCGGGGGTGGAGCAGACGGACGAGCTCGGAAAGCGGATCGTGCATTTCGGACTTTCGCTAAAACAAAACGGATTCCGCATTATCGATCATCCGAGGCGGCAGGCCTATCGTTTCTTCCCGAGTCCACTCACTCCTGGAGAACGAAATGAAGACCGTCCTGATCACTGGCTGCTCCTCCGGCTACGGCCTGGAAACCGCGCGCCACTTCCTGGCCCAAGGCTGGAACGTCGTGGCCACCATGCGCCAGCCGCAACCGGCGCTGCTGCCGGCCGCGCCCGAGCTGCGCATGCTGGCGCTGGACGTGACCCAGCCCGACAGCATCGCGCGGGCGCTGCAGGCGGCCGGCCCCATCGACGCGCTCGTCAACAATGCCGGCATCGGGCTGTTCGGCGCGTTCGAGGCCACGCCGATGGCGACCGTGCGCGAGGTGTTCGAGACCAATACCTTCGGCGTCATGGCGATGTGCCAGGCCGCGATTCCCCGGTTCCGCGAGCGCGGCGCGGGCGTCATCGTCAACGTGACCTCCAGCGCCACGCTCGCGCCGTTCCCGCTGGTGGCCGCGTACACCGCGAGCAAGACCGCGGTGCAGGGCTTCACCGCGTCGCTGCGCCACGAACTGCAGGCGTTCGGCGTGCGGGTCAAGCTGGTGGAGCCCGGCTACGGCCCGTCCACCCAGTTCACCGCCAACGGGCAGCAGCGCATGCAGGGCCTGATCCCGGACGCCTACGCGCCGTTTGCCCACGAAGTGTTCTCGCGCCTGGGCCAACCGGCGGCGGTGACCACGGCGAGCGATGTCGCCCAGGCGATCTGGCACGCGGCCAACGACGCTTCCGAGCGACTGCATTTCCCGGCCGGCGCCGATGCCGTGGCGCTGTCCGAACAGCGCTAGCTGTACCGCGCGGCGCCGCGAGCGTTGGCACGTCAGGCAGCACTAACAGATCGGAACCGGAGACCCGCCTTTGCGAATCCCCAATCCCGAATCCCGAATCCCGGCTACTTTGCCTGGGTCCCCTGCACCGGCTCGGCGCCCAGGCTCGAGGTCGGGCTGACGATCATCACCGTCTCGGTCGAGCCGTCCGGCCAGACGATCTGGAAGGTGCTGCCGGGCGGCAGCGTGGAGAACGGCATGCCGCTGCGCGCGCGGTAGATCGCCGCGACCTGTGCGGCGCCGGCGCGGCGCAGGTCGGGCGCGGCATGCGCGGTGGTCAGCTCGACCTTGGACAGGCCGCGATAGCGCTGCTCGCTGGTGTCGATCAGCAGCAAGCCGGCCGCCGCCGCCGAGTAGGCGACCAGGGCCAGCACCCAGAACCAGAACTTGGCGCCGTGCAGCCATTGCCGGTATTTCATGAGCCTGCTCCTGTCCTGCCTACCAGACGGTTGACCATGTCGTTCATCGTGTCCGTGCCTTGCCGCGGCACCGCGGCGTCGAAAACAAAACTGCTGAAATCCTGGGTCGGGTCCTGCGCGCAGATCCCGCCGTTGGCGCAATAGCGGGTCATCAACTCGCTGTCCGGGCCACAATCCAGCCCCAGCCGGCATGCCGCCAGCTGCCAGGCCAATTCGGTGAAGGCGGTGCCGGCGATGCGCTCGTCCAGGCTGTCGTCGCCGCTGGCGGCCAGGCCCATCGCCGGCGCCAGTGCCATGTACGCATCGGGATCGCCGGAGGCGCGGACCCGTTCGACCAGGTCGCGCTTGTAGTCGGCCGAGGGCTGCAGGGGCTGCCCCAGCGCTAGCAGCGCCGCCTCCGCAGCCAGGTTGCCACCGCGCGCGGCCTGCACGCGCTGGGCGACGATGGCCTGGCGGGTCAGGCCGTCGCCGGGCACGAAGCCGGCGCAGCGGCTGCCGACGCGTGCGCGCGCGGCGACCATGCGTGCCGAGGTCGGCAGCCGCGCCGCGTCGATGGCGCGGGTGTCGGCGGCGAAGCCGGCCGGATCCATCGCATAGCCGGCGCAATAGTCGTAGATGCGGCTGAGCAGCCAGGACGCGTCGGCATCGCCCTGGGCCACGGCGGCGGACAGCTGCTGCGCCGAGCGGTACAGGTCGGGACTGCGCTCCAGCGCGGCGCGGCGGTCGAGCGGCAGCGCCTGCACCGACGTCGACCGCCGGCGGTCCTGGGTCGGCACCGCCACGGCGTCGGGCGTCGCCATCGCCGTGGCGGCGGCCGGCGGCGCCGGCGCGGCCACCGGCAGCGCGGCGCGATACGCGACCACGCCGAGCAGCAGCGCAGCGGGCGCCAGCAACAGCCAGGTTTTGCGGGACACGGCGAGGGGCATGCGCGGAGGCGATAAGGGCGACAGGCGGCAATGGCGGCAAGCCCTTGGAACCGGCGGCCGCGCAATGTCGCAGTCTAGCGCAGCCGATGGCGGCCCACGACATACGGGAGCGGCCGCGGGGTGGGGCGGCGCCGCAGCCGAGCCGCTGCGGCGGTCGTCTAAGATGCGCGCTCATTCCTCCTCGTGCCCGACCGATGCCGTTCCTCGAACTGACTGTGCGCTGCACCGACGCCACCCAGCCCCGCTACGAGAACGCACTGGAGGACGTCGGCGCGCTGGCGGTCACCCTGCTCGACGCCGAGGCCGACACCAGCAACGAGCGCGCGATCCTGGAACCGGGCGTCGGCGAGACCCCGCTGTGGGGCACGCTGGTGCTCAGCGCGCTGTTTCCCGCCGAGCAGGACGCGTTGCTGCTGCTGGCCGCGCTGGACGCGTTCGACCCGGGCCTGGACTGGGCCCAGGCCACGTTCCGCAAGGTCGACGACCAGGACTGGGAACGCGCCTGGCTGGACCAGTTCCAGCCGATGCGCTTCGGCGCGCGCACCTTCATCGTGCCGTGGAACCACGACCTGCCGGAGGAGGCGCGCGGCGCCGAGGCCGCCGTGGTGCGGCTGGACCCGGGCCTGGCGTTCGGTTCCGGCACCCACCCGACCACCGCGCTGTGCCTGCGCTGGCTCGACGCCCTGGCCGCCGACGGCGCCCTTGCGCAGGCGCGCGTGCTCGACTTCGGCTGCGGCTCCGGGATCCTGGCGCTGGCCGCGCTGAAGCTGGGCGCGGCCGCGGCGGTGGGCGTGGACAACGACCCGCAGGCGCTGCTGGCCACGCACGACAACGCCGAGCGCAACGCGGTCGGCGCGCGCCTGGCCGTGCACCTGCCGGCCGACGAACCGCCGGCGACCTACCCGGTGGTGGTCGCCAACATCCTCGCCTCGGCGCTGGACGCGCTGGCGCCGACCCTGGCCGAACGGGTGGCGCCGGGCGGGCGTATCGCCCTGTCCGGCATCCTGCACGGCCAGGAACAGGAGCTGCTGCAGCGCTACGCGCCGTGGTTCGAGCAGCTGCGCAGCGAACAGGACGGCGACTGGATGCGCATCGACGGCGTGCGCCGCGGCTGAGGCCGGCACGCCGCCGTTGCCCTGGCCGTGCGGGCCGGTACGTTCAGCGCCGCCCTGCAGCCAGGCTGCGGATCGCCACCGTCAGCAGCGCCGCCTCGGCGTGGATCGCCAGCACCCGCGCACGCGGCCGCCAGCCCTGTGCGCGCAGGCGGCGTTCGTGCCAGCGATGGCCGCGCCACGCCTGCGGCAGCCGCCAGGCCAGCTCCAGTGCCAAGGCGAACACCGCCGCTGCGCCCAGCGCCTGCACCAGGACGATCCAGGCCGCGGCGTGCGGCAGCAGCCATAGCGCCACCGGCAGCCGCGCCGGCGGCGCGGGCGGATACGGCAGCGCGAACACCTGCCACGACCAGCCCTGCCTGACCGCGCGGCGGCCGTCGCCGGCGTCGGCCCAGATCCGGTAGCGGCGCACGCCGATCCCCGGCGGCGGCCGCGGGCGGCGCTGCGCGCACAGCGGCGCGCGGGCGAAACGGGGGTGGCGGGCGTCCCGCGGGTGGGCATCCTGCATGTGCATCGGCGCGTCCTGGTCCATGGCAGCGGTCGGTCTGGGCGATCCCTGGCGGGCGGCGCGCATCTTCACCACGCCCACCCGTCACGGTTGACAGTATCAACAACAAAGCGGCGATTGAAAGCCGTACGAACCAACTTCTCCAGTCGACGCGGCTATATCTCGCCTCCCCTGCGGAGGTGAGCGTGAGCAGCAAGCTGTACGAACGGGTGCGCGAGGCGCGCAAGCTGACCGGTCTCACCCAGGAAGCGCTGGCGCTGGACCTGGCGGTGACCCGCAGCGCCGTGGCGCAGTGGGAGATGGCCGACGGCACCGCGCCGGCGGTGGAACACCTCATCGCACTGGCCCGCCGCAGCGGGCTGACCTTCGAATACCTGGCCACCGGCCGCGGCGAACGCGTGTTCGGCGAACCGCTGTCCGTGGCCGAGGAAGCCGCGCACTACCGGCAGCTGTCCGACCAGCAGGCGCGCCTGCTCGACGGCTTCGAGACCCTGAGCCCGCGCCAGCGCGCCGGCCTGCTGGACCTGATCGGCGCCGGCCGGAAGCGGCGCTGAGCGGCACAGACCCAAGCCGCGTCCGCGCGCCCTTGTAGGAGCGGCTTCAGCCGCGAGACGGAGCTGAGCGGAGTGCCTGTCGCGGCTGAAGCCGCTCCTACAGGACGCGGGAACGCCGCCCGGCCCTGCAGCCCGTTCCCGCGCGTGCTTGAATAGCGCTCTCGTTGCCGCCGCCGTCGTCCCCGCGCATGCCCGATCCCACCCCGCCCCGCCCCAGCCTCGCGACCCTGCTGCGCCAGCCCGATCGGCCTGCGCCGGACCAGGCCGATGCCGCCGCGCCGGCGGACGCGGACCCGGGCGCGACCGCCAGCGCAGGCGGTGATCCCGGCACCGGTACCGGCGCTGCGCCCCACGCCGAACCCGCGCCGGCACCTCCGTCCGCATCTGCGCTGGTGCCCCAGGCGGGGACTGAGGCGGACACGGACGCATCGCTCGCCGCCGCGGTGTCCACGCCGCCACCGCCCGCTTCCGAGGCCGGTGAGTCGAGCGCGTCGCGCGCCGGCGCATCGGCTTACGAAGTGGACGCAGCCCTGGAGCAAGACCCCGAACTCGAGCCGACGCCATCGCCAGAACCGGCCCTCACCTCCGCCACGACGCCCATCGCGCCCAGCTTCATGCAACCCAGCGCGCCGCGCCGGCCGGTGCTGCGCGCCGCGCGGTGGCAATGGATCGCGCTGGCCGGGCTGGGCCTGCTGCTGGCGCTGCAGATCCTGATCGCCGACCGGCAACGGCTGGGCGCCGACGCGCGCTGGCGGCCCTGGGTGGCCGGCGTGTGCCAGGCGCTGCGCTGCAGCCTGCCGCCATGGCGCGAGCCGAGCGCGTTCACCATGCTCAGCCGCGAAGTGCGGCCGCTGCCAGGCCGCGCCGGCACGCTGCAGATCCAGGCCACGTTCCGCAACGACGCGCGCTGGGCGCAGGCCTGGCCGCTGCTGCAACTGTCGCTGGCCGACGCCGACGGCCGCACCATCGGCAGCCGCGTGCTGCGCCCGGAGGAGTACCTGGGCCGCACCCGCCCCGACGCGGCGACGCTGGCGCCCGGGCAGAGCGCGCAGGTGGCGTTCCAAGTGCGCGAACCGGCGGCGGAGACCGCGGCATTCAGCTTCGACTTCCACTGAAACGCTGTGGCACCACGATCCGCGATGGCAGCCGGGCAGGCCACGCGCTAGACTCGTCCCCCCGCGCCGGCCCTCCAGCCCTCCGGCGCCGCCGTCATCCGGGGACCCGTCGAACTTGAACGCTGCCACCACTCGTCCTGACTCCAGTCGCGGCGCGCCGAAGCCGCCGCTGCGCGAACACGTGGCGCAGTCCGTGCGCCGCTACCTGCGCGACCTCGATGGCTGCGACGCCGACGACGTGTACGAGATCGTGCTGCGCGAGATGGAGATCCCGCTGTTCGTGGAAGTGCTCAACCACTGCGAAGGCAACCAGAGCCGCGCCGCGGCGATGCTCGGCATCCATCGCGCGACCTTGCGCAAGAAGCTGAAGGAATACGGGTTGGCGTGAGGCCGGGACTCGGGACTCGGGACTCGGGACTCGGGACTCGGGACTCGGGACTCGGGACTCGGGACTGCAGGATGCTGTGCCGGAGCAAATTCCCGTCAAGCGATTTGATGCAAAAAAGGCCGCTTTTTAAGAAAAAGCGGCCTTTTTTTTTGCGGCTCCGGCGCGCCGCTTTTCTGTAGGAGGGGCTTCAGCCCCGATGCCTTACCGGCAACGCGTCGGAGCCCCTTCCACAGAACAGCGCAAATGCGGCGAACTTGCGAAAATCCCGAGTCCCGAGTCCCGAGTCCCGAGTCCCGAGTCCCGAGTCCCGAGTTCCACTCACACCCACCCATACCGAATCAAGTGAAAGAACACCGGCGCGGCGAAGCACACCGAGTCCAGCCGGTCGAGCACGCCGCCGTGGCCTTCGATCATGTGGCCCCAGTCCTTGATGCCGCGGTCGCGCTTGATCGCCGACATCACCAGGCCGCCGAAGAAGCCCATCAGGTTGGCCACCAGCGCCAGCGCGAACGCCTGCAGCGGCGAGAACGGGGTGATCCACCACAGCGCCGCGCCGAGCAGGCTCGCCGACAGCAGGCCGCCGACGAAACCTTCCACGGTCTTGGACGGCGACAGCTTCGGCGCGATCAGGTGCTTGCCGATCAGCTTGCCCCACACGTACTGCAGCACGTCGGAGGACTGCACCACGATCACCAGGAACGCGAACAACAGCAGGTTGCGGCCTTCGTAGCCGGGGATCTCCAGGTTCAGCAGCGCCGGCACGTGCGAGATGCAGAACACGCAGATCATCAGCCCCCACTGCACCTTGGCGGTGCGTTCCAGGTAGCGCGTGGTGTCGCCGCCGATGGTGGCCAGGATCGGCAGCACCAGGAACGCGTAGACCGGGATCAGCAGCGTGTACAGGCCGTACCAGCCGCTCCACACCAGCCAGTACTGCCACGGCAGCACGATGTAGAACGCGGCCAGCAACGCGTAGTAATCGCCGCGCCGGGTCGGCGCCAGGGTGATGAACTCGCGCAGCGCGAACAGCGACACCAGCGCGAACAGCACGATCACGCCGATGCGCCCGAACACGAACGCCAGCGCCACCACCGCCGCCATCACCCACCATGCGCGGATCCGCGCGACCAGGTTGTCCAGCACCGCGGTCGGGCGTTCGCGCGCGCGCCAGCGCAGCGTCTCGGAGATCAGCGTGGCCAGCAGCAGCACCGCGGCGATGCCGAGGAACAGCCAGATGGTCTGCTGGCGCAGCGAGGATTGCTGCAGGTGGTCGCTGAAGGCGATCGGGTTCATCGCGCGGCCTCCATCTGTTCCGGCGACAGCGCCAGCAGCGCCGCGCGCGTGCGTTCCAGGAACGCCTGCTTGTCCTCGCCGGCGTCCAGACGCAGCGGCGCGCCGAAGGTGGTGGTGCACAGCAGCGGCAGCGGCAGCCACTTGCCCTTGGGCATCACCCGCTTCAGGTTGTCGATCCACACCGGCACGAATTCCAGTTCCGGCCGGTTCCGCGCCAGGTGGTAGATGCCGCTCTTGAACGGCAGCACGCCTTCGTCGGTGTTGCGGGTGCCTTCCGGGAACAGGATCAGCGAGCCGCCGCCGTCGACCGCTTCGCACAGGCAGTCGATCGGATCGCGGGTGCGCTGCGCGGCCTCGCGCTCGATCAGCACGCCGTTGAACACCGCGTGGATCAGATAGCGGCGCAGCGCGTCGCGTTGCCAGTAGTCGGCCGCGGCCACCGGCCGCACCTCGCGCCGCAGCGACGCCGGCAGCGACGACCAGATCAGCACGAAGTCGCCGTGGCTGGCGTGGTTGCCGTAGTACACGCGGCGCTCGCTGGACGGCATGCAGCCGCGCCAGAACGCACGCGCGCCGGTCAGGGTGCGGATCGCGGCGCTGCAGCCGCGGGCGATCAGACGTTCGATCATTTCCACTCCAGTTCGCGCACGATGGCGCGCAGGCGGATCACGATGGTCAACGCGGCGCCGCCGATCAGCAGCGCCAGGGTCAGGACCAGGAAGATTTCGGCGATGGCACTACGCTGCAGCAGCAGCGCGGCGGCCGCCAACAACGCCGCCAGCGACAGCCAGTGCATGCGCTGCACCCGCGCCATCGGCCCCTGCACCGGCTCGCGCACGCCGCAGGCCAGGCCGAGCATGCGCACGTAGGCGGTGCCCACGCACAGCAAGGCCGCCGCCCAGCCCAGCTCGGCGCCCCAGCTCAGCACGTGCTGCAGGCCGTAGCCCACGCCCAGGCATACCAGCACATCGGAGAGCCGATCCGGCGCCTCGTTGTAGACCTCGCCGGCGCGGCCGATCATCTGCGCCTGCCGCGCCATCAGCCCGTCCAAGCGGTTGCACAGCAGCCGCCCCTGCAGGGCGAGCGCGGCCAGCAGCAGCAAGCCGGCCGCGTCGCGCGGCGGCTCGCGCCAGGCCAGCGCGAACATCAGCGCCGCCAACGCGGCGAAGCCGGTCGCGGTCCAGGACAGGCCGTTCGGCGTGGCGCCGCGCGCGCGCAGCGCCGTAGCCAGGCGTGCGCGCCACTGCGCGCAGCGTTCGCGCATGCTCGGTCGTGCCATCAGTCGCCTCCTCCGCCGCAGCCGCCGCAACCGCTGCTGCAACTGCTGCCGCCGCCTCCATCGCCGCCGCTGCTGCCGCTGGTGCAGCTGCTGCCGCCACCGTTGCCACTGCTGGCGACGATCGGCGTGCGCAACGCGTGGTAGTCCGCCCATGGGGTCCCCAGCAGCACGCCGGTTCCGGCCAGAGCCAAGGGCGACGCCAGGTGCAACGCCTGCGGCGCGGGCGCCGATCCGGCGCCTGCGCGCCATGCCTTGTCGCGCTCGGCGAGCAAGCACTCGCCGGCGACGCTGCGCCGCGGCGGCGTCAACAGGAAGCCGAGCGCGAGCATCGTCACCAGCACCATCGCCGCGACCAGGAAGCCGACCGGGCGCTGCAACTGCAGGCCGATGTCGATCTTCAGCGCACCGGCGATCCACAGCGCCAGCAGCGGCGCGGCGCCGAGCAGACGCGCGCACCAGGCTTGCCCGCGGCCGAGCAGCAGGCGCTTGCCGATCAACGCCTTGCGCAGCGGCGACGCATCGTCGCGCAATGCCTGCAGCGCCAGCGGCAATTTCGGGTTGGCGCGCACCAGCAGCAGGGCGCGCTGCAGCGCCGCCGGCACTGCAGCGTCCGTGACCTGCAGCTGGGCCGCGTCGCGGTGGCTGCCACGCAGACTCGACGGCGCCAGTTGCACTGCGTCGCACGCCATCAGCAAGGCCAGTTGCATGTCCGCCACGCGCTCGCTGCCGCCGGCCAGGAACGCCAGTTCGGCGTTGTCCACCTGCCGGACCGCGCGCTGCTGGCCGAGGCCGCGCACCGCGCGCCGCAGCCGTGCGGCCAATGCGCAGGCCAGCCCGATCGCCGCCAGGAACAGCAGCAGGAACGAACCGCCGCGCCAGTGCAGCGGCGAGGCGGCGGTGTTGATCGAACTCAGCCACCCGCCCAGCAGCAGCGTCGCCAGCAACCACAGCCACAGCGCTTTGCCGCCCTCGCTTGGCATCGGCCAACGCCGCGCCGGGACATCGCTGCGCAGCCACGGTTGCGGCGCTGTGGCATCGCCCGGCGCCGGCCAGCATGCCGCCGGCGGTTCGCCGAAATGGTGGCGGTAGCGCGCCAAGGTGGTCCGGTACTGCAGCGCGTGGCGGTCGGCGTCGGCGGCGTCGCCCCGCCCAGGTCGGTGGTGCAGCGTGGTCTGCAGCACGTCCGGGCAGAACCGCTGCCAGTATTCGTGGGTGTCGGTGAGGTGGGTATGCCAGACCTGGTCGATCAGCGTGCTGGGCGTGACTTCGGCGTCGGCGCTGCTGCAGGCCAGGAAGCAGAAGCGCCGGTATTCCTCCACCGCCTGCGCGGCTTCGGCCAGGGAGACCTTGGCTTCCTTGGCCACGCGGCGCACGAACACCGGCAACGCGTCGTCGTCCTCACCGAAACGGTAGGCCTGCAGGCGCTGCCACAATGCCTGTTGCGCGGCATCGGCATGGGAAAGCGGCGCCGGATCGGCGGATGCGGTCATGGTCTGCGCTCCGTCATGCGAACTGCGCCGCGATCGGCGCCGCCAGCAGCGCCGGCAGTTGCAGCGCCAGGCATGCGACCTGCCGCAGCAGCAAGCCACGCATGCCGCGCCAGCGTGCCGACCAGTCGCGCGGCGGTGGCAACTGCCGCAGCAGGCCGAGCCGGTGCAGCGCGGCGTCCAGATCGGCGCCGGCCTGGTCGGGATCGGCTTCGGCCAGCACCGCGTCGAGCAGCGCCACGTCCAGGCCGACGCGCGCGGCCCAGTACCGTTGCAGCAACCCGGCCAGCACGCTGAGCAGGCACAGCGCCATTGCCAGCGCTGCGCCGGCATTGGCGTACCACGCGCCCAGCAACAAGGCGACGGCGAGCAGCGTCAGCGACAGCCGATCCAGCGGCGCCGCCTGCCGCAGCAGCGCGGCCATCGTGCGCAGCTGCAACCGCGTGCTCATGCCGGCTGCTCCAAGGCCTGCAGCGCTGCGGCCGGCGCGGCGCATGCGGCGGCGATGGCGTCGCGCTGCGCGGGACCCAGCACGACCCGCGATGCGCGCGCGCGCAGCAGCGCGAGCGCGTCATCCAGTTCCGCGGCGCGCCCGCTGTGCAGCAGCCAGGTGGCGACCGCGGCGGCGCTGCGCGAATAGCCCAGCGCGCAGCACACCAGCACCGGGCCGTGGTGGCGTGCGGCCTCGATCGCGGCGGCGGCGGCGCGCAAGGCATCGGCGGGTGGCGCGACCAGGTCCAGCATCGGCACCGTGCGATCGTGCGCACCGACATCGCGCAGCGACAGTTCGGCGCTGACGTCGACCACCGCGGCGAAGGCCGCGCGCTGGCCGCGACCGGGCACGCGTCCCAGCCAGACGCCGTCGGCGATTTCGCGCGGCGCCGGATCGCGCCGGGTCCAGGCGCGCGAGTTGAGCCAGGCCGCGGCCAGGTACGGCGCGTACAGCCAGCGCGCGGCCAGGCTGAGGCGGCCGTCGGTGCGCTTCTGCAGGCCGAGCGCGCCGAGCAGCGCGTAGTCGAGCGCGACCAGCAGCAGCGACAGCGCAGGCCACAACAGCCACCAGCCCGCGCCGCCGATCGCCCAGGCCAGCGCGACGCAGGCAGCGCTGCCGGCCAGGTAGGCGGCGGCCAGGCGCCAGCGCGCTGGATCGCGCGCCAGTGCCAGCGCGCTCCACGGCGGCGCGATGCGCTGCGGCCACAGCCATACGCACAACCAGCCCGCGGCCAGGCCGGTGGGAATGTCCAGGAAATGGTGCTGGTAGGTGGTCAGCACCGAGATGCCGATCAGCGCGAACCAGGCGTGCAGCACGCCGCGCGCCAGGCCGTGCAGATGCTGCGCATAGCGCACCCACAGCACCACCAGCAGCACGATGTGCAGCGACGGCGCCTGGTTGAACGGCTTGTCGAACCCGAGCAGCACCGCGAACAGCCAGCCGAACACGCCCTCGCTGGGCGGCCGTTCGAAGCTGAAGCGCAGCGGCCACAGCAGGAAACAGCCCACCGCCAGCAGTTGCGCGGTCAGCAACCGCTTGGCGTGGGTGTCCAGTTCGGCGCGGGTGCGGCAGACGAAGAACGAGGCCACGTAGAACAGGTCGATCGACCAGTACGGCACGATCGTCCACGGCCAGAACGGGATCTGCGTTTCCCACGCGAACGGCAGCGACGGCACGCCCGCGCGCCGCTCGGCCAGCGTGTTGGCCAGGCCGTAGCTGAGGAAGAAGAACGGCCCCAGCAGCGCCAGCCATCCCAGCGCCCGCCGCCACGGCCGCGGTGCCGCTTCGCTCACGGCGCGATCCGCTGCGCCAGCGACACGGTGAAGATGCCCCATTCGTCGATGCGTTGCTCGAGCTTGCGGAACCCGGCCGCGCGCACCAGCTCGTCCATCTCCTGCTGGGTACGGCGGCGCATCACCCAGGCCGCGCCGCCGCGGTGGCTGGTCAGCGCGCGGGCGATGAACTCCAGCTGCGGATGCCAGGGCTGGCCGGTGTAGGCGAGATAGCCGCCCGGCTCGACCGCGGCGGCCACGCCCTGCAGCGAGCGCAGCACCTGGTCGTTGTCGGGAAACAGTTCGTACAGGCCCGATACCACCGCCAGCGTCGGCCGCGGCTGCAGGGCCGCCAGCGCGTCGCGGTCGAAGGCGTCGCCCTGCTCGAATCGGGCGATGTCGGCGGCGCCGAGCTCGGCGATCAGCGCGCGCCCGCGCTCCACGTTCAACGCGCTGAAATCGCGCAGCGCGATCGCATCGGCACGCTGCTCGGCGCCGGCCAGCGCCTCCAGCACGTAGCGGCCGTGGCCGGCGGCGATGTCGAGCACGCGCACCGGCGCGCCGGCCGCGCGCAGGCGCTGCATGGCCAGGCGCAGCAGTTCGTGCAGGTGGGTGCGGCGCACACGGATGCCGCGCCAGCCGATCGCATCGAGATAGTTGCGGTCGATGAAGCGACCCAGCGGACCCTTGCCGATGGCGCGGTCGCGATACACGTAGTCCAGCGTGCTGCCGGAATCGAAGCCGGTCTGCAGGCCCAGCGCGACGCCTTCGGACAGGGTGCCGCCGAAGCGCAGGTTGGCGCGCACGAAGCGCCAGCGCAGGTCCTGCAGGCTGTATTTTTCCGGCGGCCAGGACAGCCGCTCGGATTCCTCGAAGGTCGGCCCGCGCCGGTGCGCCTGCAGCAGGCTGGGCAGCGCCGGCGCCTCGGCGAAGCGCTCGCGCACGAAGCGGCGGATCTGCGCCAGCGCCGGCGCGCGGTCGCGCTCGCCCAGGGTGTCGTGGAAGAACCCCGGCAGCAGGTGGCGCTCCTTCACCGGCGAGGACAGCCGCTCGTAGAAGCGGTCCTGCGGGCCGCGGTGCACGACGAAATCGTCGCCGGACACCAGCAACTGCACCGGCACGGTGATCGCCTGCGCATCGCCGACCACGCGGTCGGCCGCGGCGTACACGCCCAGCAGCACGCGCACCGAGATCGGCCGGGTGATCAGCGGATCGTCGCGGTAGCTGGCCACGCGCGCCGGGTCGTGGGTCAGCCACTGCGGCTTGACGTAGCTGTTGACGAAGAAATTGCCGCGCAGCTTGTGCATCAAGGCGAGCCCGGGCCGCGCGAACGGCACGTACAGCTTGACCTTGAACGCCGGCGAGGCCAGTACCAGCGCGCGCAGCGGCGGCGCGTAGTCGTGCACCCAGGTGCTGGCGATCACCGCGCCCACGCTCTGCGCGATCACCACGATGTCCTGCACCGCGATGCCGTGCGTGGCGCCGATGTGGGCGATGAAGCTGTCCAGGTCGCGCACCAGCGCCGGGAAGCCGGGCGCATCGCCGCGCACGCCGGGCGAGCGGCCGTTGCCGCGCGCATCCCAGGCGAACATCGCGCAGTCGTCCAGGCCCAGTTCGTCGGCCAGGTGCAGCACCCGCCCCGAATGCTCGTGGCCGCGATGCAACAGCACCACCGCGCGCGGTTGCGCCGCTGGCGCCGTGGCCGGCCAGTGCCGGTAGAACAACCGTGTTCCGTCGAAACTGCAAAACTCGCTTTCGCTGACCTGCCGCATCCGTTGCCGATTCCCTGTCGTGGTACCGCTGTTGCCGTGAGTGTCGCTATCGCATCCGTGTCGTGGCTGTGGTCCGCGTGCCGCGGTTCAGCGCGAGGCCGCCTCGCGCAGGCCGGCGGCCACGCGCCGCAGCACCGTCGCCGCGCACAGCAGCGCCAGCACGATCGCGAACCCGTCCACCGTCTTCGCCCCCACCCAGCCAGCGGCCAGCAGCAGCCCCAGCAGGCCGATCGCAAAGGCGCGATCGCTCTTGCCCATCGGTCCGTCGTAGCGCCGTCCGGCGCCGACCATCAGCCCCAACACCCCGGCATACTCGGTCAATGCCGCCGCCAGCGCCAGCGCCCACAGCCAGCCGGCGCTCGCGCCGGGCACGCTGGCCAGGCTCAGGTACAACGCCGCGTCGGCGATCACGTCGCTCAATTCGTTGAGGTAGGCGCCCAGCTTGGACTGCTGCCCGAACTCGCGCGCCAGCATGCCGTCGACCGCGTTCAAGGCCATGCGCAGCAGCATCCACGCCGGCAGCAGCGCGTACCACAGCGGCTGCGCCGGCGCGCGCCAGAACACCCAGGCGGCGACCAGCAACGACACCGCGGCCGCGCCCACGGTGACCTGGTTGGCGGTCACGCCGAGCCGGTACAGGCCGCGCACCCCGGGTCGCAGCAGGTCCTGGAAGCGTCCTTTCAATGCGTAGATCGAAACCATTGCGGGGTCCTGAGGGTCCATGCCGGGGCGGCGCAGCCTACAATATCCACTCCCCGCTCCGATGTGTGCCCTGCCCCCATGTCCTCCGATTTCCTGCCCGTGCGCCGGGCATTGCTGTCCGTTTCCGACAAGACCGGCCTGCTCGACCTGGCCCGCGCGCTGGCCGCGCGCAACGTGGAGCTGCTGTCCACCGGCGGCACCGCCAAGGCGATCCGCGACGCGGGGCTGCCGGTCAAGGACGTCTCCGAACTGACCGGCTTCCCGGAAATGATGGACGGGCGGGTCAAGACCCTGCACCCGCTGGTGCACGGCGGGCTGCTCGGTCGCGCCGGCACCGACGATGCGGTGATGGCCGAACACGGCATCGCGCCGATCGACCTGCTGGTGCTGAACCTGTATCCGTTCGAGGCGGTCACCGCCAAGGCCGACTGCACGCTCGCCGAGGCGGTGGAGAACATCGACATCGGCGGCCCGGCGATGCTGCGCTCGGCGGCCAAGAACTTCGCGCGCGTGGCGGTGGCCACCGATCCGGCGCAGTACGCCGACCTGCTGGCCGAACTGGAGGCGCACGACGGCCAGCTGTCGGCGGCCAAGCGCTTCGCGCTGTCGGTGGCCGCGTTCAACCGCGTGGCGCAGTACGACGCGGCGATCAGCAATTACCTGTCCACGGTGACCGACCCTGCGAGCGAGGTGCCGGTGCGCGCCGCGTTCCCGGCGCAGGCCAACGGCAGCTTCATCAAGGTCATGGACCTGCGCTACGGCGAGAACCCGCACCAGCAGGCCGCGTTCTACCGCGACCTGTGCCCGGCCCCGGGTTCGCTGGCGACGTTCGAGCAGCTGCAGGGCAAGGAACTGAGCTACAACAACATCGCCGACAGCGATGCGGCCTGGGAATGCGTGCGCCAGTTCGACGCGCCGGCCTGCGTCATCGTCAAGCACGCCAACCCCTGCGGCGTGGCGGTGGGCGCCGGCTGCGGCGACGCCTACGAACTGGCCTACGCGACCGATCCGACCAGCGCCTTCGGCGGCATCCTCGCCTTCAACCGCACGCTGGACGCGGCTACCGCCAAGGTCATCCTCGACCGCCAGTTCGTCGAAGTGCTGATCGCGCCGGACTACGAGGACGGCGCGCTCGAATACGCGAAGAAGAAGGCCAACGTGCGCGTGCTGCGCATTGCGCTGGCGCCGGCCAGCCGGGGCTTCATCGATACCAAGCGCATCGGCTCGGGCCTGTTGATGCAGACCGCCGACGACCGCGTGGTGACCCGCGACGAACTCAAGGTGGTGACCCGCCTGGCGCCGACCGAGGCGCAGTTCGCCGACCTGCTGTTCGCGTGGAAGGTGGCCAAGTACGTCAAGTCCAACGCGATCGTCTACGCCAAGGACCACCGCACCATCGGCGTCGGCGCCGGGCAGATGAGCCGGGTGTATTCGGCGCGCATCGCCGGGATCAAGGCCGCCGACGCGGACCTGGTGGTGGAAGGCTCGGTGATGGCCTCCGATGCGTTCTTCCCGTTCCGCGACGGCATCGACGCGGCCGCGGCCGCCGGCATCAAGGCGGTGATCCAGCCGGGCGGCTCGCTGCGCGACGGCGAGGTGATCGCCGCCGCCGACGAACACGGCATCGCCATGGTGTTCACCGGCGTGCGGCATTTCCGCCACTGAGCGGCCAAGGAATCGAAAACGATGAAACGCACTCCATTGCGCCACGGCCTGCCGCTGCTGCTCGCGCTCGGCATGGTCGCGTGCAAGCCGACCGCCGCACCCGCTCCAGCCGCAGCGCCGGCCGCACCGGCAGCGACCGCGGCGCCGGCGCAGGCCGCGCACGTGCCGCGCACCGAGCGCCTGCAGGCCTTCCTGCAGACGCGCTACGGCAAGCAGGCGCGCCTGTCGGAAAGCTGGTCCGGCCAGGCCGATGGCCAGGCTGTGCAGAGCGAGGTCTGCGCCGAGCAGCCGGTGGTGGTCGGCAGCCAGATCCAGCAATTGCTGGCGGTGTGCCATCGGCTCGACGACGGCGGCCATGCCAATCCCGGGCTGATCGACTTCCTGATCCTGCGCGACGACGGCCAGGGCCTGGCGGTGGTCGCCGAGAAGCTGGCCGACGGCTTCGGCAGCGACGGCGATCCGGGCGCGGTGGACATCCTGCGGCTGGGCAGCGATTTCTACGGCTTCGTGGTCTACAGCAGCTGGATCGGGCAAGGCCTGGTGCTGGAATCGCAGGACCTGGTGCTGCCCGGCCCCAAGGGCCTGGTCAACGCCGGCTCGGTGCGCCAGCACATCGACAACCAGGGCGCGCTGGACTGCAGCGACGAAGGCCGCGATCCGCAGCAGACCGCCGCGCAGTGCCAGGCGGAGCTGTTCGACGTGGATTTCAAGCTCGCCGTGGACGACAGCGATCCGGCCGCGCGGGTGTGGCCGGTGACCATCGAGGAAACCGGCATGTCCTGCGGCAAGAAGCTCGGCACCACCCAGGTGTTCGCGTTCGACGCGGCCCGCTGGGCCTATCCGTTCCCCGATTCGATGCAGCGCGAAGCCTGCGAATAGCCCTCCTTCGACATCACGAGACACGCCTTGAAAATCCTCGTCATCGGTTCCGGCGGCCGCGAACACGCCCTGTCCTGGAAGCTGGCCCAGTCCCCGCGCGTCAGCGACGTGCTGGTTGCCCCGGGCAATGCCGGCACCGCCACTGAACCCAAGTGCCGCAACGTGGCGATCAAGGTCGACGACCTGGACGGCCTGCTCAAACTGGCGCAGGACGAAGCGGTGGCGCTGACCGTGGTCGGCCCGGAAGTGCCGCTGGTGCTGGGCGTGGTCGACCGCTTCCGCGCCGCCGGACTGCGCATCTTCGGGCCCACGGCCAAGGCCGCGCAGTTGGAAGGCAGCAAGGCGTTCGCCAAGGAATTCCTCGCCCGCCACGGCATCCCGACCGCGTTCTACGAAGTGCATACCGAGGTGGACGCGGCGCTGGCCTACGTGCGCGCCAAGGGCGCGCCGATCGTGGTCAAGGCCGACGGCCTGGCCGCGGGCAAGGGCGTGATCGTGGCGATGACCCTGGACGAGGCCGAAGCGGCGGTGCGCGACATGCTGTCGGGCAATGCGTTCGGCGACGCCGGCGCGCGCGTGGTGATCGAGGAATTCCTCGACGGCGAGGAAGCCAGCTTCATCTCCATGGTCGATGGCGCCACCGCGCTGCCGATGGCCACCAGTCAGGACCACAAGCGCGTCGGCGACGGCGACACCGGCCCCAACACCGGCGGCATGGGCGCGTATTCGCCGGCGCCGGTGGTCACGCCCGAGGTGCACGCGCGGGTGATGCGCGAGGTGGTGGAACCGACCGTGCAGGGCATGATCGCCGACGGCGTGCCGTTCACCGGCTTCCTGTATGCCGGGCTGATGATCGATGCCAGCGGCGCACCCAAGGTGATCGAGTTCAACGTGCGCTTCGGCGACCCGGAGACGCAGCCGGTGATGCTGCGCCTGCAGTCGGACCTGGTGGAGCTGGTCGAGGCGGCGATCGACGGACAACTGCATGCGACCGAAGCGCAGTGGGATCCGCGTCCGTCGCTGGGCGTGGTGCTGGCGGCGGCGCCGTATCCGGAATCGCCGATCACCGGCGAGGCGATTTCCGGCCTGGAGCAGGTGCCAGCCAGCGCCAAGGTGTTCCATGCCGGCACCGCACTGGATGCGCAGGGCCGCGTGCTCAGCGCCGGCGGCCGTGTGCTGTGCGTGGCCGCGCTGGGCGACAGCGTGTCCGACGCGCAGCGCAATGCGTATGCCGGCGTGGCGCAGATCCGGTGGCCCAGCGAATTCCATCGCAGCGACATCGGCTGGCGCGCGATCGCGCGCGAACGCGGCGCATAGGCCGCACGTAGCCCTCTGTAGGAGCGGCTTCAGCCGCGACAGACCCTATACGCAGGGATCCATAGGATCTGTCGCGGCTGAAGCCGCTCCTACAGGTTGCACCATCGGTATTCGAGGACATTCCATGGCACTGGATCCCGACCTCCACGCCCAATTCCGCGAGTTGGCGGCGCAGACCGACGGCATCGATACCAAGGTCTACGCAGACTATGACAAGGATCCGCTCGAGCCGATCATCGGCCTGGGCCGCCGCAACGCGCGGCTGTGCTTCTTCGGCCGCGACCCGGGCCGCAGCGAGGTCGAACACGGCGAACCCTTCGTCGGCAGCGGCGGGCAGCTCGTGCGCAAGGCGCTGTACCGGCATCTGCACGACGGCCAGCCGATGCCGGATTTCGCGGCCTCGCTGAAAATCGGCCGCGACTTCTTCTGGATCAACACCGTGCCGTACAAACCGCTCGGCAACAAGGCCTGGTCGATGCAGGTGAAGCGACGCTTCCATCCGCTGATGCGGCGCCTGCTGATCGAGCAGTGGCGCGGCCGCGACATCGTCACCCTCGGCCGCGAAGCCTTCCTGTGGTTCGGCATCGACCAGCCCAAGGAGGTGCGCGCGCAGCTGGACGCATTCTGGGCCGACGATGCCCGCTTCAACATGAGCCTGGAGGTCGACCTGCAGACCGAGCGCGGCACGTCGCGGCGCTTCGCCCTGCACCCGCTGCCGCATCCCTCGCCACTCAACCAGACCTGGTTCAAGCGCTTTCCGGAACTGCTTGAGGCGCGCCTGCGGCAACTGCGGATCTGAGAGGACGGGACTGCGCGACGCGATGCGCCGGGCGCCAGCGTTGCGTTATCGTGTCGCCGTGCCGAAATCCTCGATCGAATCGCGCCTCAGCCGCCTGTGGGCCCACGAAAAGGCCAGCTACGGCCTGCGCGTGTTCATCGCCCTGGGCGTGGCGATGGGGGTGTGCTGGCAGCAGCAGCAACTGACGGCGCTGCCGGCGATCTTCCTCGGCGCCATCGCCAGCGCCATCGCCGAGACCGACGACAACTGGCTGGGCCGGATCAAGTCGGTGCTGCTGTCGCTGCTGTGCTTCGCCGCGGCCGCGGCCGCGGTGGTGCTGCTGTTCCCGTATCCGCTGGCGTTCGTCGCCGGCATGGCGCTGTCCACCTTCGCCCTGACCCTGCTCGGCGCGCTCGGCGAGCGCTACGCCTCCATCGCCCAGGCCACGGTCGCGCTGGCGATCTACGCGATGATCGGCATCGACCACGGCGGCCGCGCCGGCCACGTCGGCGGCAGCGCCTGGCACGGCATCGGCCTGTTGATGCTCGGCGCCGCCTGGTACGGGCTGCTGTCGATCCTGTGGACCGTGCTGTTCGCCAACCGCCCGGTGCGCGAGCGGCTGTCGCGGCTGTTCTTCGAACTCGGCCGCTACCTGCGGCTCAAGGCCGCATTGTTCGAACCGGTGCGGCAGAGCGACCTGCACGCGCGGCGGCTGGCGCTGGCCGAGCAGAACGCGCAGGTGGTGGCGGCCCTGAACGCGGCCAAGACCGCGATCATGAGCCGCTTCGGCCGCTCCGGCCGGCCCGGCGTGCAGTCCGGCCTGTACTTCCGGCTGTACTACATGGCGCAGGATTTCCACGAACGCGCCAGCTCCTCGCACTATCCCTACGAAGCGCTGACCGACGCGTTCTTCCACAGCGACGTGCTGTACCGCTGCCAGCGCCTGCTTGCCCTGCAGGGCAAGGCCTGCGCCGCGCTGGGCGAGGCGATCCGGCTGCGCCAGCCGTTCGAGTACGGCGAGCAGACCCAGCTGGCCACCACCGACCTGCGCCAGTCGCTGGACTTCCTGCACGCCCGCGCCGATCCGCGCCAGACGCGGCTGCTCGGCTCGCTGGAACTGCTGGTGACCAACCTGCAGAGCATCGAGCGGCGGCTGTCCGAATCCGCGCAGTCCGACACCACCAGCGACACCCTCGACACGCGCCTGCGCGACTCCTCGCCGCACACGCTGCGCGAAATGCTGGTGCGCATCGGCCAGCAGTTGACCCCCGGCTCGGTGCTGTTCCGGCACGGGCTGCGCATGGCGATCGCGCTGGTGGTCGGCTACGCCATCATGCAGGCCATGCACGCCAGCAACGGCTACTGGATCCTGCTCACCACCGCCTTCGTGTGCCGGCCCAACTACGGCGCGACCAGGCTGCGCCTGGCGCAGCGCATCGCCGGCACCCTGATCGGCCTGGGCGCGACCTGGGCGCTGATGCAGCTGTTTCCCGGCACCGAGCTGCAGCTGCTGTTCGCCCTGGCCGGCGCACTGCTGTTCTTCGTCACCCGCACCGACCGCTACATGCTGGCCACCGCGGCGATCACGGTGATGGCGCTGTTCTGCTTCAACCTGCTCGGCGACGGCTTCGTACTGATCTGGCCGCGCCTGCTCGACACCCTGATCGGCTGCGCGATCGCCGCGGCGGCCTCGTTCCTGATCCTGCCCGACTGGCAGGGCCGCCGCCTCAACCAGGTGATGGCGACCGTGCTGGCCAGCTGCGCGCGCTACCTGGCGCAGGTGCTCGAGCAATACCGCAGCGGCATGCGCGACGACCTGCCCTACCGCATCGCCCGCCGCGACATGCACAACGCCGACGCCGCGCTGTCGGTGGCGCTGTCCAACATGCTGCGCGAACCCGGCCGCTACCGCCGCAATCTGGATGCCGGCTTCCGCTTCCTGGCGCTGTCTAACACCTTGCTCGGCTACCTGTCGGCACTGGGCGCGCACCGCGCCGCGCTGGCCGGCGAAGCCGACCCGGCCATCGACCGCGCCGGCGGTTACCTGCAGGACACCCTGGGCGCGATCGCCGACGCGCTGGCGCAGCGCCAGGCGCTGCCGCCGGCCGACGAATCGGCCGAGGTGGCGATGGCCGATGCGCTGGAACACGAGGACGGGATCGACGAAGCCAAGCGGCGGCTGGTGCGCAACCAGCTGGCGCTGACCCTGCGCCTGCTGCCCAAGCTGCGCGCCGCCGCGCATGCGGTCACCGCTCCGGCGTCGGCGCCAACGCCGCCTTCTGCGGTGCCGGCCGCACACTGATGCCCATCCACAGCAGCGCCGCCACCGCCAGCGCCACGCCGCCGACCACCACCCCGCGCCAGCCGGCGTAGGCGTAGGCCGCGGTGCCGAGGCTGGAGCCGATCGCGCCGCCGATGAAGTAGCAGGTGACGTAGGCCGAGGTGATGCGGTTGCGCGCCTTCGGATCCAGCTGGTAGATCACGTGCTGGTTGCCGATGTGCACGCCCTGCACCGCCACGTCCAGCAACAGCACCCCGGCGATCAGCAGCCACAGCGAGTGCGGCGCGGCGGCCAGCAGCAGCCACGACAGCAGCAGCATGGCCAGCCCGCCCCAGCCCACCCAGTGCCCGGCGCCGCGGTCGGCGAGCTTGCCCGACAGGTTGGCGGCGAACGCGCCGGCGGCGCCGATCAGGCCGAACAGGCCGATCGTGGCGGTGCCGTAGCCGTAGTCGGGGCCGGACAGCAGGAACGCCAGCGTGGTCCAGAACATGCTGAACCCGGCGAAGAGCAGCCCGCCCAGGATCGCCCGCGAACGCAGCACCGGTTCGTCGCGCAGCAGTGCCAGCACCGAGCCGATCAGGTGCGGATAGGACAACCGCGGGTTGCCCGGATGCCGCGGCAGCGCGCGCCACAGCAGCGCCGCCACCAGCAGGATCAGCGCCGCGGCCACCCAGTACACGGTATGCCAGCCGCCGGCGCCGGCCAGCAGCCCGGAGACGGTGCGCGCCAGCAGGATGCCGAGCAGCAGCCCGCTCATCACCGTACCGACCACCCGCCCGCGCTCGTGCGGCGCGGCCAGGGTGGCGGCGAACGGCACCAGGATCTGCGCGGCCACCGAGCTCAACCCGGTGACCAGGGTGCCAACCAGCAGCAGCGCGAAGCTGCTCGAGGCGGCGCTGATCAGCAGGCCCACCGCGCTGAGCGCGTACAGCCCCACGATCAGGCTGCGGCGCTCGAAGCGGTCGCCCAGCGGCACCAGCAACAGCAGGCCAGCGGCGTAGGCCAGCTGCGCGGTGGTGACCACCGCGCCGGCGCTGCGCACGTCGATCGAGAAGGTCTGCGCCAGCACCTCCAGCAGCGGCTGCGCGTAGTAGTTGCTGGCCACCGCCAGGCCGGTGGCGGCGGCCATCAGCAGCACCAGGCCACGGTGCATCGGGGCGTGCGGGGAGGTGTCCATGAGCGGGAATCCAAGGGGGAGCGGAAGGAATGGCGCCAGTCTGGGCCGGCACGACCGATCTTTCCAATGTATTGTTTTCACTCCACCCATCTTTTTTTTAGATGCCATGCTGACCCTGCGCCAGCTCGAATTCGCCGTTGCCGTCGCCGAGGAAGGCAGCTTCACCGCTGCCGCACGCCGCTGCCACACCGTGCAGTCGGCGCTGAGCCACCAGATCGCCAACATCGAGGAGGCGCTGGGCGCGCGGCTGTTCGAGCGCGGCGCGCGGCAGGTGCGCACCACCGCCGCCGGCGAGGTGTTCCTGCACAACGCCCGCGAGACCCTGCGCGCGGCCGAGCGCCTGCACGAGGAGATGGCGCAGACCCTGGGCACGGTGCGCGGGCGCCTGCACATCGGCCAGATCTCCTCGCTGACCACGGTGCAGGTACCGGCGCTGCTGCGCCGCTTCCGCGACGCGCATAGCGCGGTCGACGTGCACCTGCGCACCGGCATGAGCGATGCGCTGCTGCTCGAACTGGGCGAAGGCCGGCTGGACGTGGCCCTGGTCGGGGTCGGCCCGCACATTGTCCTGCCCGAGCAGCGCCTGCTGCTGCACGAGGAACCGCTGGCGCTGATCGCCGCGCCCGGCAACCGCTTCGCCGCGCGCACCGAGGTGGCGCTGCACGAACTGGAGGACGCGCCGATGGCCGGGCTGATCGCCGGCGCCGGCGTGCGCGGCATCATCGACCGCGCCTTCGCCGAGGCCGGCCTGCGCCAGCGCCTGCAGTACGAAGTCACCCATGCCGACCTGCAGCGCCAGTTGGTGGTCGAGGACCTGGGCCTGGCGATCGTGCCGCAGACCATGGCCGAGGCGATGCACGGCGTGGCGGTGATCGCGCTGCGCGAGCGCTTCCGCTTCCTGACCTACGCCACCTGGCGCGCGGACCCGACCCCGGCCGCGCGCGCGCTGATCGCGCTGCTGCGGCAGGGGCAGGCGGACGCCAGCGAAGCCAGCTAACCGGCTCGCACCGCCCCCCCCTGTAGGAGCGGCTTCAGCCGCGACGAACGGAAGCAAGACACCATGGCGCCCCCTCCAAACCGCAACACGCGTGTCCCCACAGACGGCACCGCAGGCACCGGCCGCCTTGCACGGCCGCAGCCCCGCCTCTGCGCGTTCGCAAACACGCGCTCCCTGTAGGAGCGACTTCAGTCGCGACGAACGGAGCAAGACACCTTGGCACCCCTCCAAACCGCAACACGCGTGTCCCCACAGACGGCACCGCAGGCACCGGCCGCATCACAGCACGCCTGCCCCGCGCCACCCGCCTCCGCCGCGCAACGAACCTGCTAGGCTGCGCGCGTTCGCAAAGGAGCCTGCATGTCCGGCCATAGCCAGTTCGCCCTGCTGAAACAGCGCCGCTTCCTGCCGTTCTTCGTGGTCCAGGGCCTGGGCGCGTTCAACGACAACGTGTACCGGCAGGCGATCATCGGCCTGCTGTTCTATCTGGGCGTCACCCCCGAGCAGCGCACGCTGTACACCAACCTGGCGCCGGCGCTGTTCATCCTGCCGTACTTCCTGTTCTCCGCATTGGCCGGGCAGATCGCCGAGAAGCTGGAGAAATCGCGGCTGGTGGTCATCACCACCACGATGGAGATCGCAATCATGTCGCTGGCCGCGGTCGGGTTCCTGACCGAGAACATGGCCGTGCTGCTGGTCGCGCTGTTCTGCACCGGCCTGCAGTCCACGCTGTTCGGCCCGGTGAAGTACTCGATCCTGCCGTCGGTGCTCAAGCCGGAGGAACTGACCGGCGGCAACGGCCTGGTCGAGATGGGCACCTCGATCTCGATCCTGTGCGGCATGATCCTGGGCGGGCTGATCTTCCAGATCGCCGGCAGCCACGGCCCGGTCGCCGCGGCCACCGCGGTGATCGCCCTGGCGGTCGCCGGCAACCTGGTCGCGCGGCTGATCCCCAAGGTCGATGCCGGCGCGCCGGAGCTGAAGATCAACTGGAACCCGGTGCCCGAGTCGCTGGCGATCATGCGCCTGACCCGGCGCCAGCTGGCGGTGCGCAACGCGGTGCTCGGCGTGTCCTGGTTCTGGTTCATCGGCACGGTGCTGACCGCGCAGCTGCCGACCTACGCCGAACTCAACCTCGGCGGCGCGCAAGACCTGTACATCTTCGCCCTGGCGCTGTTCTCCATCGGCACCGGCACCGGCTCGCTGCTGTGCGAAAAGCTGTCCGGGCGCACCGTCGAGATCGGCCTGGTGCCGCTGGGCGCGTTCGGCATCAGCGCGTTCATGCTCGACCTGTATTTCGCCCGCCCCGGCGGCGCGCTGCAGGCCGGGCTGGACATCGGCCAGTTCGTGCGCCAGGCCGGCAGCTGGCGGATCATGCTCGACCTGGTCGGCATCGGCCTGTGCACCGGCCTGTTCGTGGTGCCGCTGTTCGCGCTGATCCAGAGCCGCACGCCCAAGGCGGAACTGTCGCGCGTCATCGCTGGGCTCAACATCCAGAACTCGATGTTCATCGTCATCGCCGCGGTGGTCGGCATCGCGCTGCAGATGCAGCAGCTGACCCTGTTCGGCGTGCGCGTGCCGATGCCGGGGCTGAGCATCCCGCAGGTGTTCCTGGCGCTGGCCATCGCCAATGCGGTGGTGGCGATCTGGATCTTCAGCATCGTCCCCGAATTCCTGATGCGCTTTCTCAGCTGGGTGATGGTGCGCGCGCTGTACCGGCTGCGCCTGCACGGCATCGAGCGGCACATCCCCGACGAGGGCGCGGCGCTGATCGTGTGCAACCACGTCAGCTACATGGACGCGCTGGTGCTGGCCGCGTCGATCCCGCGGCCGGTGCGCTTCGTCATGTACTACCGCATCTTCAACATCCCGGTGATGCGCTGGATCTTCCGCACCGCCAAGGCGATCCCGATCGCCGGCGCGCGCGAGGACCCGGCGCTGATGCAGCGCGCGTTCGACGAGATCGATGCGGCGCTGGCCGACGGCGAACTGGTGTGCATCTTCCCCGAGGGCGCGCTGACCAAGGACGGGGAAATCGCCAAGTTCAAGTCGGGCATGGAGAAGATCGTCGAGCGCCGCGCGGTGCCGGTGCTGCCGATGGCCTTGCGCAACATGTGGACCAGCATGTGGAGCAAGCGCGATTCGCGGCTGCGGCGCATGCGCGTGCCGCGCCGCTTCCGCGCGCACGTGGAGGTGATCGCCGGGCCGCCGGTGGCGGCCGCCGAGGCCAGCGCCGAGCTGCTGGAAGCGCAGGTGCGGCAGCTGCGCGGGGATGCCGCCTGAACCTTTGGGGTGCCTGGAAACGCCGCTTCAGGTAGATTAGGCGCCGGGGAGACGCCTGCATGCTGCAGCGGCGTCCATTTCAGGGGTCGAGAGTGAGTCAGGTTTTGCCACCACCACCGCCCAACGGCGCGGGCATCTACGTCCCCAACAATCTGGTGTGGGCGATTCTGTCCACGCTGTTCTGCTGTCTGCCGCTGGGCGTGGTGTCGATCGTCTACGCCTCGCAGGTGGACGGCAAACGCGCCGCCGGCGATGTCGCCGGCGCCCGCGAGGCGTCGCGCAAGGCCGGCCTGTGGGCGATGTGGTCCGCGCTCGCCGCGCCGATCCTGCTCGCGCTGTGGTTCCTGCTGTTCGGCGGACTGGCGATCTTCGGCAGCCTGCTCGGACACTGAACCTCCCCGCCTTTTCGTTTTTTCCCTCGTTCCACCACGCAACCGGAGTAACACGGATGAATACCACCGCACCGCAAGTGTCCAACAATCTCGTTTGGGCGATCCTGAGCACGCTGTTCTGCTGCCTGCCGCTGGGCATCGTCTCGATCGTGTTCGCCTCGCAGGTCAACACCAAGCTCGCCGCCGGCGACATCAATGGCGCCCGCGACTCGTCGGAGAAGGCCAAGAAGTGGGCGATCTACTCGGTCATCGCCTGGGTCGTGCTGGTCGTGCTGTACCTGATCTTCATCTTCGCCCTGGGCGGCCTGGGCATGATGCAGCAGTCCGCGTCGTACTGATCGCGCCGGGCTGCCGCTGCCGCGCGCAGCGGCGGCCCTTGCCGATCGCCTGCGTTTCTTTCCGAACATGCTGCTTCTGCGCGGTCGTCCCCTGCCCCGCTGGCTGCCGCTGGCCGCGCTGAGCGCTGCCGCTGCGGTGGCGACGCTGGTGCTGCGCCGGGTCGATCCCAATACGCCGGGCAATCCGTTGCCGGCCTGTCCGTTCTATACCCTCACCGGGCTGTACTGCCCCGGCTGCGGCAGCACCCGCTGCCTGCACGCGCTGGTGCACCTGGATCTGGCCCACGCGCTGGCGAGCAACCCGCTGCTGGTGGTGGCCCTGCCGCTGCTGGCGATCATGGCGCTCAACGCCGCCGGGCTGCGCATGCGCCCGCTGGCGCCGCTGCTGAAGATCCTCGCCGATCCGCGCCTGTGGCTGTGGCTGCTGCTCGGCTACGCCGTGCTGCGCAACCTGCCGTGGTTTCCGTTCGCGCTGCTGGCGCCGCACTGAGCGCAATGGCGCGGGCCAAAAGATGGAGGCCGGGCGGCCACCTCGTCTAGACTCCCCCCCATGCCCAGCGCATAGCCACTCAAGGAGATCCACATGAGCACCGTCAGCCCCGTCACGCCCCCGCCCGCCCCCGCGCCCGGCGCGATCCCCAATCACCTGGCCTGGGCGATCATCGCCACGGTGCTCGGCTTCTGCCTGTGCTGCCCGTCGATCATTCCGGGCATCGTCGCGATCGTGTTCTCCAGCAAGGTCAACGGGCTGCTCAACCAGGGCGACTTGGACGGCGCGCGGCGCGCCTCCAACAACGCCAAGACCTGGTGCTGGGTGACCACCGCGCTGGCCATCATCGGCCTGCTGATCAACGTCGGCATGGTCGCCACCGGCGGCATGCAGGGCTACATGGACTACGTGAACCAGATGCAGCAGATGAGCTGACCGGCATGCGCGCCTGGCAACAACGGGCGTGCCTCGGCGCCGGCGCCGCCATCGCGGCGGCCGGCGCCACCATGCTGTACCGGTTCGATCCCAACGCCGCGGACAATCCGTTCGCGCCGTGCCTGTTCCATGCGCTCACCGGTTACTACTGCCCCGGCTGCGGCATGACCCGCGCCTTGCACGCATTGGTGCATCTGGATCCGCTCGGCGCCTTCGCGATGAATCCCGGGGCGATGCTGGGCCTGGCCGTGCTGCCGGGACTGATCGCATGGAAGGCCGGCTGGCGTGCGGCGTGGTTCGCGCCGGTGGTCGCCGTGGTATCGCGGCCGAACTTCTGGCTGCTGGCGCTGCCCGGCTACTGGATCGCGCGCAACCTGCCGTGGTTCCCGTTCACCCTGCTCGCGCCGGGCTAACTGACCCAGCCGGCGATCACCAGCAACGCCAGCAGCACCAGCCACAACAGCAGCACCCGCCAGATCTGGCTCATCGCATCGCGCAGTTCCGGCAGGCGCCGCAGCGCCGGCACCGCCATGCCGGCATCGCTGTAGTCGTGCGCCTCCTCGTCCAGCTCACCGCGCACGCTGGCGCAGGCCACCGGACCCAGGAAGCCGCTGTCCAGTTGCCAACGGTTGCCGCCGGCCGCGCGCCAGGCGCCGAACACGGTCTCGAAGTTGCCGACCAGCGCCAGCGAAAAGGTCATCAGCTGCGCCACCGGCCATTCCATCGCCGCCAGCGCGGTGCGCGCGCCGAGTGCGGTGGTCAGCGGCAGCCGCGGCGCGTACGGCCCGGCAGCGGCCAGCGCCAGCAGGCGATAGCCGAGCGCGCCGACCGGCCCCAGCAGCAGGAACCAGAACAGCACCGCGAACCAGCGCCGCAGCGCGCTGACCGCCACCGCCTCGACCAGCCCGGCCGGATCCTCGCGCAGCGGCCCGCCGTCGGCCTGCAGCTGCGCCACCGCGACGCGTCGCGCGGCGACGTCGTCGGCCTCGATCACCGCTTCCACGTCGGTATCCAGGTCGCGCGGCCCCCAGCTGAAGGCCAGCACCAGCACCCCGAACAGCAAGGCCAGCAGGCCCAGGTGCGGCGCACTGACCAACCACTGCAGCAGGCCCACCAGCAGCACGGCCGGCAGCAGCGCCAGCGCGATGCCGTAGCGGCCGCGCCAGGCGCTGCCCTCGCCGGTGTGCGCATCCAGCCACGACAGCCAGTCGCCGTAGGCATCGAAGCGCCGCAACGAGGCGACCATGCCGGGCGCGACATGGCCCAGCACCAGCGCAACGATCACAGCGACGAGGGTAGTGAACATGCAGGTCCTCCGGGACCGTTCTGAAGCGTGTGCGCAGTGGCAACCGCCGCGCCGGACCGGCGCAACGGCTAGGCGTGGTCGCCGTCGCGGCGGTACCAGTCCACGACCAGCGCGTGCGCGATGGAGATCCGCGGCGGCAGGCGCAGGCCGTGTCCGTCGTCGGCGCTGTCGCTGTCGCCGAGCGTAGCCGCACGCTGCAGGGCGGCACCGATCTCGTCGCGCTCGACCCAGCGCGCGTCTTCCAGTTCGCCATCCACCTGCGGCGCATCGGGTTCGGCCAGCGCGCGGAACCCGAGCATCAACGCACCGGGGAACGGCCATGGCTGCGCGCCGTAGTAGCGGCAACTGCCGGGCCGGACCCGCACCTGGGTTTCCTCGGCCACTTCGCGCGCCACGGTCTGTTCCAGCGACTCGCCGGGTTCGACGAACCCGGCGATCACCGAATAGCGCCGCGCCGGCCAGCTCGCCTGGCGACCCAGCAGCAGCCGGCGGCCGTCGCTGACCGCGACGATCACCGCCGGATCCACGCGCGGATAGTGTTCGCTGGCGCACTGCGTGCAGGTGCCGAGGAAGCCGCCGCGGCCGAACGCGATGGCGCCGCCGCAGACCCCGCAGAAGCGGGTGCGCGACTGCCAGTGGAGCATGCCGCGCGCATAGGCGAACAGGCCCGACGCGGCGGCCGGCCACTCGGCCGCGGCGCGGCGCAGGTCGATGCGCTGCGGCGGGTCGAGCTGGGCATCGAGCGCGGCCGCGGCCAGCGCGAACCAGGCCGTGCCGTCGCGCAGGCCGAGGAAGATCGCCTGCGCGACCGCGTCGCCCAGCGATGCGCCGGTCAGCGTCAGCGGCTGCCCCTGCGCGTCGGCGTAGGCGTTGCCGTCGGCATCGAGCAGCAGCAGGCGCGCGGTGGGCCAAGCGCGGCGCAGCGCCTCGGGATCGTTGCGCAGCGCATCGGCGCGGTCGACGGCCGCGTCGGCGAAAACGAAGGAAGCGGAGGTCAGTTCGGACATGCGGCGCAGGGTGCAGGCAAACCACGCATCCGGCAAGCCGCAGCGTGTTACACGCTGAAGCTGCTGCCGCAGCCGCAGGTGGTCTTGGCGTTGGGGTTGCGGATCACGAACTGCGCGCCGTGCAGGCCTTCGCTGTAATCCACTTCCGCGCCCATCAGGTACTGCAGGCTCAGCGGATCGACCAGCAGGGTGACCTCGTCGGTCCGCACCGACAGGTCGTCCTCGGCGCGGTTCTCGTCGAACTCGAAGCCGTACTGGAAACCGGAACAGCCACCGCCCTGGATGTACACGCGCAACGCCAGCGCGTCGTTGCCTTCCTCGCGGATCAGCTCGCGCACCTTGGCCGCGGCGGCCTGGGTGAAGTTCAGCGGCCGCTCCAGCGACTGGTAGTCGGGCGCGGGCGCGGCACTGGGCAGGGAAACGAGAGTGCTCATGGCAGCAGGATGGGGGCGGCCGCTGGCCGAATCAAGCCTCGGCCTTGGTCAGCACGCGCTGCGCCGGCTCGGCCTGCGGCTCCTCGTGCAGGTGTTCCGGCGGGGCCAGCGCGGCCATGCTGCCGGCGTGGATCAGCCGCCCGGTCAACTGCGCGCCGGCGTTCATCTCCACCACCTGGTAGTGCACGTTGCCCTGCACCCGCGCCTTCGGCGCCAGTTCCACGCGCTCGGCGGCATGCACATCGCCGATCAGCTGGCCGTTGATGATCACGATCGGCGCACGTACCTCGCCCTCGATGCTGCCGTGCTCGGACAGGGTCAGCGTCGCCGGCGCACCGTCCTCGGCCAGTACCTTGCCGAGGATGCGCCCTTCCACGTACAGGCCGCCGCTGAACACCAGATCGCCCCGGATCACCACCTGCGCGCCGATCAAGGTATCGACCACGGTCTGGCCGCTGCTGCGACCGTTCTTGCTTCCGAACATAAGCTGCCTATTCCCCTTTGCCGTTGCCGGCCAGTGTCCAATCGAAACTCTGGGTGACCGGCGCCCCTCCGCCGGACAGCGATACTCGCACCCGTTGCGGGGTGAAATCCTTGGGCAGGATCACGCTGCCGTCCAACTGCTGGAAATAACGGAACGAATAGTCCTGGCCGGGCACGTCGCTCTTCTGGTGCAGCTCGTCCCAGCCCACGCTGGTCAGCTTGCCGCCGCGCACGCCTTCCACCGCCAGGCGCATCTGCCCCTGGCTGATCGCGCCGCGGTTGAGGTTCTGGGTCAGCACCACGTTGTAGTGCCAGGTGCCGCCGGCCTCGGCCGAGAACTCCGCCGAATGCACGGTCAGGCCCTTGCGCTGGCTGGTCGCGCCGACCAGGCGCTCGTAGAAGGCCACGTCGGCGCGCAGCCCGGCGATCTCCTCGTCGCGCTCGGCCAGCGAGCTCTGCACCGCGTTGTTGGCGGCGCGGCTGATCTGGTCCGAGCGCGCCAGCGTGGCCTGGCGCTGGTTGAGGGTCTCGATCTGCCGCTGCTGGGCCTGCAGCTTGCGTTCGGCCTCGCGCAACTGGGTGCGCACATCGCCCAGTTCCGGCGCGGCCTGGCGGCTGGCCAGCAGCCAGGTCCCGGCCAGCGACAGCAGCCAGGCGACGGCGATCAGCAGCCACAGGCCGCGCCCGCGCACTGGCGCGGCGCCGTTGGGCACGATCTGGAAACGGGGGACGGGTCGGTTCATCGTCAAAGCCGCGCCACCGAGGCGGCAGCGGCGTCGATCCTCGCGGGGGTTCGGCCGGCCAGCTAGTGTAAGCCAGGCTCCCGACCGGCGCCGGACCAATCGCCGCCAGCGCAGCGGCGCGCCGCATGCTGGCCTTCGCCGCACGCTTGGCCGATAGTGGCCGCCACACGCGCGCACCCAGGAGCGCCTCGCCATGACCGACGCCCACCTCTTCGTAATCGGCATCCTGCTGGCCTGGCTGGCCGGCATCCGCGTCTACCTGACCGTGTTCGGGGTCGGCATGGCCGGTCTGCTCGGCTGGCTGGACCTGCCGCAGGCGCTGCAGGCGACCGAGTCGTGGTGGGTGCTCGGCACCTCCGGCGCGCTGGCCCTGGCCGAGTTCTTCGCCGACAAGATCCCCGGCGTGGACTCGGTGTGGGACCTGCTGCAGACCCTGACCCGGATCCCCGCCGGCGCGTTCCTGGCCGCGGCCACGCTGTCGCCGGATGGCCAGTTCGGCGCCGGCGCGCTGGCCACCGGCGCCGGCATCGCGCTCACCAGCCATGTGCTGAAATCCGGCTCGCGCGCATTGCTGAACACCTCGCCGGAACCGGCCAGCAACTGGATCGCCTCGCTGACCGAGGATTCGGTGGTGATCGCCACGCTGGCGCTGGCCCTGGCGCATCCGTGGCTGGCGTTGATCGTGGTGCTGGGCGCCAGCGTGCTGGGAGCGCTGCTGGTGTGGTGGGTGTGGCGCACCCTGTGGCGCGGCGTGCGCCGCCTGCTGGCGGTGCCTGCGGACGCCGCCGTGGCCAGGCCGAACCGGGACGGCTCCCTGTCTTCGTGAACTTCATCGCATAATTGCGCGTGCACCAGGATAAAGACGCGATGGCCGCCAGAGACACCGCACCGCTTCCCAGCCGCGACGACCCGCGTTCGCGCAACGTCCGTGCCGAAACCCCGCCGCCGCACTACTGGCGCCGCTGGGCCGCCGATGCCGTGCCCGAGGCGCAAGAAGTGACGGCGCCCGCTGCGGTGCCGAACGCGCAGGACGCTGCAGCGCCGGCCGCACCCGCCACCGACCACCAGGCCGCCGCCGACGTGGCGCCGAGTCCGCCAGGCGCGACGGAGACGCCGAACGCCGCCACCACGCCGCCGCAGCCACTGGACGCGCCGTACCGGATCCTGATCGTCGAGGACGACCGCTCGCAGGCCCTGTTCGCGCAGAGCGTGCTGCACGGCGCCGGCATGCAGGCGCAGGTGGAGATGCAGGCCGAAGGCGTGCAGCAGGCGATCGCCGAGTACCGGCCCGACCTGATCCTGATGGACCTGCACATGCCCGGCCTGGACGGCATGCGCCTGACCGCGCTGATCCGCCAGCAACCGCAGCACCAGTTGCTGCCGATCGTGTTCCTGACCGGCGATCCGGATCCGGAACTGCAGTACGAAGTGCTCGACAGCGGCGCCGACGATTTCCTGACCAAGCCGATCCGGCCGCGGCACCTGATCGCCGCCGTCTCCAACCGCATCCGCCGCGCGCGCCAGCAGGCGCAGCAGAGCGCCAGCGACGGCGTGCCGCTGAACAATCCCGAGACCGGCCTACCGACCCGCAGCCACGTGCTGCAGCTGCTCGGCGAGTCGCTGCGCACCCGCGGCGGCGGCCTGTTCTTCATCGAGATCGCCAGCGCGCTGGGCCTGCGCGAGCGCTACGGCTATGCCGCGTTCGAACGCCTGATGACCCAGGCCGGGCGCCGCCTGGCCAGCGTCACCGCGCCGCAGCCGCTGGCCCGGCTCAACGACAACAGCTTCCTGCTGCTGGCCCAGGGCGACGATCTGGACGCGCTGCGGCAGCGCGCGCAGGCCCTGCGCGAAGCCCTGGCCAACCATGCCTTCCCGCTGCGCGAGGACGAAGCGGTGCACCTGCGCTGCGCGATCGGCTACGCCGACCTGGCGCAAGGGTTCGAAGACGCCGGCAGCGCGCTGGAAGCGGTCGAGCGCACCGCGCTGCAGGCGCGCCTGCATCCGCAGGGCGTGGCCGCGTACGCGCCGCCGCGCGAGGAAGAGGACCTGGGTCGCATCGCGATGTTCGAAGGCCAGCTGGAACCGGCCTACCAGCCGATCGTCGCCGTCGCCGGCGGCGACACCGCGCAATACCAGGTGCTGCTGCGCCTGCGCCAGCGCGACGGCACCCTGCTGTCGGCCGGGCAGGTGCTGCCCGCGGCCGAGGCCGGCGGGCGCATCGCCGACCTCGACCAGCAGGTGCTGGACCACGCGCTCGGCCTGCTGCACCTGTACCAGCACGCCACGCCGCCGCTACGCCTGTTCGTGTCGCAGTCCTCGCGCACGCTGGCGCGCGGCGCCTTCGCCGACTGGCTGGTCGAGGCGATCGGCCGCCGTGGCGTCACCGGCACCTCGCTGGTGATCGACCTGCGCCTGGACGACGCACTGATCCATACGGTGACGCTGCAGCAGTTCTGCGCCCGGCTGATGCCGCTGGGCGTGCAGTTCTGCCTCAGCCAGTTCGAGCCCGGCGCCGAAAACGAGGCGCTGCTCGGCCAGCTGCCGCTGGGCTACCTGCGCCTGTCGGCGCGTTTCGCCAACGCGCATGCCGATGCCGGACTGCGCGACCAGTTGCGCGCCACGATCGACCTGGCGCACCGCGCCGGGCTGATGATCATCGGCCAGCAGATCGAGGAAGCGCAGGCCGCCGCGGCGATGTGGATGGGCGGGGTCGATTTCATCCAGGGCAACCTGGTGCAGTCGGTCGGCGACGAACTGAACTTCGATTTCCAGAACGCGGTGCTGTAGCGATGCCCGCACGCCGGCGCCGGCCCCTGCCGTGGCTGGCCGCGTCGAGCGCGGCGCTCGCGCTCGCCGCCGCGCCGCTGGCGCTGCCGGCACTGGCGCCGCCGCCGCCGTGGCACCTGCTGGCGCCGGCCTGCATCGGCGCCGCCGCGCTGCTGGCCGCGCTCGCCGCCTGGCGCGCACGGCAACAGGCGCGCGCACTGGATGCGGCGTCGGCACGCGCGGCGCTGGCCGAGTCCGAACGCGACGCGCTGCAGCGCGACGTGCACCTGCGCGAGCGGCTGGAACGCGAACTGGTGCAGGCCAAGCAGGCCGCCGAGGCCGCGGTGATGGCCAAGGGCGAATTCCTGGCCACGATGAGCCACGAGATCCGCACCCCGCTCAACGGCATCATTCCGATGCTGGAACTGATCGCGCGCGGCCAGCTCGGCACCGAGCAGCGCGAGATGCTGCGCGCCGCCAACGACTCCTCGCTGCAGCTGCTGCGCATCGTCGACGACATCCTCGACTACTCCAAGCTGGAAGCGAACCGGCTGGAGCTGGAGATCACCAGCTTCAACCTGCGCGAACTGCTCGACGGCATGCTGCAGCTGATGCAGCGCGCGGCCGAGGCCAAGGGCCTGCGCGTGGCGCTGCAGCTGGATCCGGCGGTGCGCCTGCCGGTCCGCGGCGATCCGCTGCGGCTGCGGCAGGTGCTGAGCAACCTGATCGGCAACGCGATCAAGTTCACCGCGCGCGGCAGCGTGGAGCTGCGCGTGCGCCGCCTCGGCGAGACCCCGGCGCAACACCTGCTGCGCTTCGAGGTGCGCGATACCGGCATCGGCATCAGCCCCGAGCAGCAGGAGCGGCTGTTCCGCTCCTTCACCCAGGCCGATGCGTCCACCACCCGCCTGTACGGCGGCACCGGGCTCGGCCTGGCGATCTGCAAACGCATCGTCGACCTGATGGGCGGGCGCATCGGCGTGGAATCGGGCAGCGACCAGGGCGCCACGTTCTGGTTCGAGATCCCGCTGCTGAAGGTGATCGGCGACCTGCCGCAGGCCCAAGGCAGCCTGCCGCGGCTGCACGCGCTGCTGGTCGGCGCCGACCAGCGCCTGTACCAGCGGCTGAAAACGCTGTTGCCGAACTGGGGCGTGCAGCTGAGCAAGGTCGACTCGACCCAGGAAGCGCTGGAGCGGCTGCGCGCCGGCAACGCCGCCGCCCCGCCCTACGACCTGGTGATCGGCGACCTCGACGGGCTGCGCCAGAGCGCGCGGGCGCTGCAGCGCGCGGTGACGCGGTTGCCGGCGCCGCACGCGATGCGCCTGATCTGGCTGTACGGCGACACCGAGATCCCCGAGGAAATCCGCGCCCACGGCGCGCTGCTGTCGCGGCAGGCGGCGGACCTGGACCTGCGCGGCATGCTCGCGCTGGCGCCGGCGGCGGCCCTCGCCTCCGCGGCCGCGCCGGCCTTGCCCGAAGAACCCGCTTCCGATCCGCAGCGCGATGCCGCGGCGGCATCGGCATCGGCATCCGCCACCGCCGCGGGCCCGGCCGACGCGATCGGGCCGGCCTCGCCGGCCGCCGACTACCGGCTGCTGCTGGTCGAGGACAACCCGGTCAACCTGCTGGTCGCGCAGAAACTGCTCGACGTGCTCGGCTACCGCAGCGACAGCGTCGCCGACGGCGCCGCCGCGCTGGCGCAACTGGCCACGCAGGCCTACGACCTGGTGTTGATGGACTGCCAGATGCCGGTGCTGGACGGCTACGCCGCCACCCGCCAATGGCGCCAGTCCGAAGCGGCGGCAGGACGGACGCGGCTGCCGATCGTGGCGATGACCGCCAATGCGATGGCCGGCGACCGCCAGCGCTGCCTGGAGGCCGGCATGGACGACTACCTGTCCAAGCCGGTCGGCCGCGAGCTGCTGGCGCAATGCCTGCAGCGCTGGCTGCCGCACCGCGCCGCCAATGCCGCGCCGGCGCAGACCGCGCCGGAGAGTGCCGCGCTGCCGGCGGATGCGGAGACGGCGAGTGCGCAGACAGCGCAATCCGCGCAGACGCAGACGCAGACGCAGACGCAGACGCAGACGCAGACAGCGGCAATCGCAGCGTCCGCTTCCAGCAATAGCAATAGCAGCAGCGACAACAATAGCGACGGCGCCACCAGTACCAGCATCAGCACCGCCGATCTGGCACCGCTGCCGCCGACACCGCTGCCGGTGCTGGACATCGCCGTGCTCGACGAATTGCGCGAGCTTGCCGGCAGCGCGACCACCGCGCAGATCGTGGAACTGTTCCTGGGCGATGCGCCGCAGCTGATCCAGCGCCTGGAGCAGGCCGCCGTGATCCCGCAACTGGAGCCGCTGCGCGACGCGGCGCATACGCTGAAGTCCTCGGCGGCCAACGTCGGCGCACTGGCGCTGTCGGCCGCGGCCTTGCGCATCGAGGCCGGCGTGCGTGCCCACCAGTTGGAGCGCCCCGCGGTCGCGGTGGCGCTGGTCATCGCCGAATTCGCACGCGCGCGGCTGGCCTTGAACGGCTACCGCAACACCTTGCGCGACGCGGCCGAAAGCCCCGCGCCCTAGCTCGCTTAGACCTGTGGGAATACCTGTGGGAGCGACTTCAGTCGCGACGGGCCTTCCCGGTAAAGCCCGTCGCGACTGAAGTC